>CAIQHJ010000279.1 GCA_903871575.1 uncultured Bacteroidota bacterium | reverse complement strand
ATTAAAAACATGACCTTGGCAGATGTACAAAAATACTATGAACAATTCTTAAGTAGCCAAAATGCAAAAGTTGTGATTGTTGGTGATGTAACAGCATCTGAGATCTTGCCAAAATTGGAATTTTTACAGCAGCTGCCAAATAAAAAACTGGAAATGCCAAAAACTACAGCATTACCAACATCTAGCAAAACCACCATTTATTTAGTAGACGTACCTAAGGCTGCTCAAACAGAATTTAGAATTGGTAAAGTATTGGATTTGCCATACAATTTAACCGGCGAGTATTACAAAGCAGATATCATGAACTATGTATTGGGCGCCAACTTCAACAGCCGTTTGAATTTAAATTTAAGAGAAGACAAGGGTTGGACTTATGGAGCAAGATCGAGCTTTAGCGGAAATAAATACAGTGTGGAGTATACCTTCAGTTCGGGCATTAGAGCTGATGCAACTGATAGTGCATTAACAGAAGTTTTGAAAGAAATTAATCATTATGCAAATGACGGTATTACAGCAGATGAGATGGCGTTTATGAAGAGTGCGTTGGGTCAGCGTGATGCATTGCAATATGAAACACCTGGTCAAAAATCGGGCTTTGTTGCGCGATTGTTGGAATATAATGTTGAAGGAAATTATGTGGATGAGCAAAACAAAATTCTTTCCAACATCAATCAAAAAGAAATCAATGCATTGGCCAAGAAGTGGCTACAAACAGATCATCTAAACATTGTATTGGTTGGCGATAAGGCCAAAATTTTACCTGGCTTACAGGCATTTGGTTTTGAAATCGTAGAGTTGGATGTTGATGGCAACAAAAAGTAGCCATTAGTTTGTAGAAACAATTTCATTATACGCCCCATCCCAAAGGGCAATTCTCGATTGTAAAGAGGCAATGGTTGTATCTGTTGCCTCTTTCCAATATTGGTCATCGGTGCAGCAAAGATTTGCGGTCATTGCCAATGCTAAATGACTATGATGATCGCCATCCACTTCGATATGCCTTTCCAAATAATATTTAAAAATAGAAATCTGTTGAGGATTTTCTTTGTCGATGTCGTTGATGATGGAATGAAACATTCCCGGTATAAGGTCTTCTCTACCGAAAGTAAAGGTTGCTGCTTGTAGATGTGCTTGATTGGTTTGTATGGTGTTGAATGTAAAGTTCACAAACGCGCGGGCTGCATTGGGCACCTGTGCTGTTTCGAAAGCGGTTTGCAGTTGGTGATGTTTTTTCAATTCAGATAAAAACGATTCGATGATGGAGGTATTAGCTTGCGCTTGCTTCATGGCTTGAAGATACAATTCGAAGTGGCTGATGCGGTTTCCATGTTGGTCGACATCCGATTCTTCTCCAACTACAATTTCATTGATTAAAAATCTGGTATCCGCAGATCCTACCGGAAACCAAGGAACGGAGGTACAGGTTAGGTTGTTTTGCAACGCTTTTAGCAACGACATAAAATCCCAAACAGCAAACACGTGGTATTGCATAAAAATTCGAAGCGCTTTGATGTCTTTGATTACGCCATATACTTTGTGGTTGATAATTTCTTGACGAAGGGGTTCAATTTCTGTTTGGATATTTTTGATGTAGGCATTCATTTTTAAAATTTTTGCGAAATTAGGCAAGTAATTTTTGAAATCCATCAGACAAAGGGCTGGGATATTTTTGCGATTGGGAATTTTTTGATATTGTTTAATTGATGGCTAGGTAGCGTGTTATTTCACCAAACAAAGTTCATCCCATTTGGTGGTAAACCTGTTGCTTCGAAGCTCTTGTCGCATTTTCCAATTTTTTTTTGTTCCTGCGGAGGCGAATTTGAGGATATCGGTTCCCATTCCGAAGTTGAGATTATCGATGGTGTGCATGAGTTTTTGCAGCGCAGGATTTTCGGGTTGTTCGAACAGGTTGTATTGCACCATATTACAGGGGACGATGTTGCTCAGTATCACGCCGGCCTTGATGTATTTGTTTCCATTTTTGTATAGGGCATCTAGGAGTGGCATGATGTGCGCGATGAGTACATGGGTGAGGTAGGTAGCAGCAGGCAAGGTAACGTATGCCGATCGGGAAGAGGGGGCATATGGCTGATGGGCTCGATTGTCGTTGTACACAACAAATACACTCACCGCACCGGCAGCGCTGTTTTGTCTGCGGAGTTTTTCTGCCGCTCGGGCAATATAGGTAGCAACGGCTTCTTTGAGTTCGTGCAATTGGTAGACCGCTCTGCCAAACATCCTGGTGGTAGCAATCATTTTTTTTGTGGTGAGGGGGTCTTTCATTTCGATGCAAGGAATGCCTTTCAGTTCTTTCACGAGTCGAATGCCAACCACGCCACCCAGATTTTTGCCGGCCCATGCTTCGCTCATGTTGCGTAAATCCCAAGCGGTGTTGATGTTAAACATGCGCAACTTTTGTGCGCCAGCGTTACCTACGCCCCAAATGTCTTCCACTGCCGTTTTAACCAACGCTTCCATCTGCTGTTCGGGTGTTTCAAGTATCATCACACCTTGGGTACCTTTTTTGTCTTTCTTCGCCAGCCGATTGGCAACTTTTGATAATACTTTTGTGGGTGCAACGCCCACAGAAACCGGAATGCCCGTCCAAAGCTCGGTGGTATGTTTGAGAAAAAGGGCGTATGCATGCAATTGTTCGGATGCAATGCCCGTAAGGTCTAAAAAAGATTCATCAACAGAATATACTTCTACTTCCGGCGACAACAATCGAAGGGTTTCCATCACTCGTTTACTCATGTCTCCATAGAGGTGATAATTGCTGGAAAATACAGCCACGTTGTTTTTTAAAATTTCTGCTTTGTTTTGGTAGTAAGGACCCGCCATTCTTATGCCCAGCGCCTTCGCTTCGTCGGTTCTTGACACAATGCAACCGTCGTTGTTGCTCAACACCACCACAGGCTTATCATTCAACGCAGGCTTAAAAAGTCGTTCGCAAGAAGCATAAAAACTATTGCAATCTACTATCGCTTTCACGCTAATGTGTTTACAAGTTTTTGATTACATACGTTACCACTCCCCAAATACTGAAGTCGCTGTATGCACTTACTTCCATTGGAGACAACCGCGGTGTTTCTGGAATGAGTCTCAGCTTATTCATTGTTTTTTCTAATCGCCGAATCAACATTTCTCCGTCTACTACGGCAATGATGATTTTGCCGCTTTGTGGCTGAATGCTCCTATCTACAATCACAATATCGCCATCATGAATGCATGCATTGATCATACTGCTACCCTGCACCCGCATAAAAAATGTGGCTGGTTTGTTGCGAATCAATTGCTCATTCAAATCAATTCCTTTGTCCATGTAATCGTCTGCTGCCGAGCCAAATCCTGTTGCATTTGCTGTAGGCACATCCATTTGTTTAAACGCTTTGCTGCCGCGATATCCAGCAGAAAAAAATTCTTCGATTTCCATATCTGTATTTTTTATTTTGGCTAATTTATTTAGCAATAATAATACTAATTTATTTAGCACGCAAATTTTATCTGCAACCTGTACAAATAAAAAATTCCCGAATGCCTTCGGGAACTTTTATATAGCTTCTATAATTTTTTACAGTAGATTAGGATATGGAAGCTATGGTTCTTTTCATTGGATTGGATAAGGTTGTTTTCATAGGACAATTGATTTTCATAGGATAATGCTGGTATTTTTTATAGGTATTGGATGACTGATGTAAACATACAATCAAGCTAACGACAATCATAGTTATTGTCGATTTCTGTTTAAAAGTCAGGTATTTCAACCTTGATTTCGTAAGTAAGTTTACGTATTGTTGCGATGTGCAAGACCGTGCACCATGGATTTAGATTTCCAGCTTGCATGGTTCAATCGTTTCTGGTACGTTGCTGTCTTGGATTCGGGATGTAATTCTTTTGCTGATGGGATAGTAATCCATTGCGGTTTCGGGATATGGTTGTAAGATGGATTGTATGGTTTCGATGTTGCTGTCTTTCTGTAACCAAGATTGATATTGCGAAGGGTCAACAATTACAGGCATGCGCTGTTTGAGGTTGTGAATGCGCGCCATCATAGGGTTTGCAGAAGTTGTGAGTATAGAAAAAGTTTGCATCAGCTCTCCGGTTTCTTTGTCTGTCCAATATGCGTAAATACCTGCGAAGCAAAATATATTTTTTTCTTTCATGAAAATATAATGCGGATATTTTTTCTTATTAATGTCCATCCATTCAAAAAATCCATCTGCCGGAATGAGGCATCGGTGTTGTTTTATGCCCAATCGGAATGAAGGCTTTTCGAAAACGGTTTCAGCGCGTGCGTTGAGTGTTTGTGCCTTTAATTTGTCGGCATCTGCTTTTGATTTTACCCAATGTGGTATCAATCCCCAGTGAAACAATTGAATATGCGTAGGATCTTCTTGTGTGATAACCGGCATTTTTAAAAACGTAAATCCATCTGCATGAAAAACAGGTTGCCAACCTTCGCCATCCCATTGTACACGCAAGTGGGCGGTAATTTTCATCATTTCTTGTGTGATAGCGTAATGAAAGCACATACCATAAAAGTAAAATGTTATGACAAAAAAACAACGCTTTATTTTTGGGTCGATTTAGATGAAAGTTAATTTCTCTACTTTTACAACTTCAAGAAACATCATGCAAGATATTTTAGTAAAAATCAAATCCCTTTTTCAAACATTCAGCAGCGAGGAGATCAGCAGCATTGAAAAAATTCCGCAGAGTGGTGGCGATAGAATTTATTTCCGAATTTATTGTTCAAACGATAGCAGCTTCATCGCTACCTACAGTCAGAACATCCGAGAAAACAACACCTTCATTTATTTTAGCGAACACTTTAAAGCCATACAATCGCCGGTACCAGCCGTTTTAGCTACAAATGCTGAAGCCACTATTTATATTCAGGAGGATGTTGGCAACAGCTCTTTACTTCAAGTTTTGGAAGCGAACGGACAAACGCCCGCTGTTTTGTCTCTGTATAAGAAAAGTCTGCAAGCACTGGCACATCTGCAAATCAATGGCGACAAAAATTTAGATTATGCGCGATGCATCACCAGTAAAGAATTTGGGCAGCAAGCCATTTTAAACGATTTGCTGTACTTTAAATATTATTTTCTCGACACCTTAAAAATTCCATACGACAAAGAGCAATTGATTGGTGATTTTGAAGCGATCAGTAATTATTTAGCGCATGTCGATTATCAATATTTTATGTTCCGTGATTTTCAGAGTAGAAACATCATGGTTGAAGATGAATCGGTGTATTTTATAGATTATCAAGGAGGCATGAAGGGCGCATTGCAGTATGATGTAGCATCTTTGCTGTGGCAAGCAAAAGCCAATTTGAGTGATGCTTGGAAAGATGAATTGTTGGATTATTATATAGACTGTGTAGAAGGTGCATTGCAAACAAAAGTGGACAGGAACAAATTTACCAATCAATACAATGGCTATGTGTTGATTCGATTGTTGCAAGTATTGGGGGCATACGGTTTCCGTGGATTGTTTGAACGCAAGGCACATTTTCTTACCAGCATTCCGTTGGCATTGCAAAACTTAAAATGGTTTTTGCAGCATAAAAAATTGGGCATACAACTTCCTTTGTTTGAATCTTTGTTGGCGCAGGTTGTAGCCGATGACACCATCCGACAGTTTGAAACGATTAAAGCAACAGCAGACACGCCTTTGGTAGTAAAAATTCACAGCTTTTCTTATTTAAAAAATGGTTATCCAGTAGATGCCTCCGCGAATGGCGGTGGATATGTGTTTGATTGCAGGGGCATTCTCAATCCAGGGAGAATAGACGCTTACAAAAAACAAAGTGGACAAGACAAGCCGGTTAAAGATTTTCTGGAACAACAAACGCTGATGCCGCAATTTCTGAATAGCATTTATGACATTATAGACATCACGGTAGAAAATTATATCCAACGTGGATTTGAAAGTTTGGAAATCAACTTTGGATGTACCGGCGGACAACACCGAAGCGTATACGCAGCAGAAGCTGTACAACGACACCTTAAAAATAAATTTGGTGTAAAAACCGAGTTGCAACATTTGAATAACGAAAACTGGGTGAAATGAAAGCCATGATTTTTGCTGCAGGATTGGGTACTCGGTTCAAGCCTTGGACCGATGTGCATCCTAAAGCACTTGCCATTGTGAATAAGAAATCTTTGCTTCAACGAAATGTGGAGTACCTGCAAATGCATGGCATTACAGATGTGGTAATCAATGTTCACCATTTCCCCGATCAAATAATAGACGCGGTTCATGCAAACAATGGATGGGGTAGTAGAATTACAATAAGCGACGAAAGGGATGAAGTGTTGGAAACGGGCGGTGGTTTATTGAAAGCAAAAAACTTGTTGGCTGGTACCGAACCTTTTGTTACGCTTAACGCCGATATTCTCACGGATTTGTCAATTACTGATTTATTGCAATTCCATCAGCAACACAAGGCAATGATTTCTTTTGGCATTACCAATCGAAAGTCGAGTCGAAATTTTTTATTTGATGCAGGCAATCGTTTGTGTGGCTGGGAAAATAACCTAACAGGAGAAAAGCGTATATCTATTCCCGAAAAGCAATTGCATCCAATGGCCTATAGTTGTGTTGCGATTTTCGAACCGAATGTATTTGAAATCATTCCACAACGAGGTAAGTTTTCATTAACGGAAACCTATTTAAGCATTGCGGCCAATCATCTCATTTTAGGATATGAGCATGTAGGCAATCGTTTTATCGATGTTGGCAAGCCAGAAAGCGTGGTGTTAGCGGAGCAGATGTTTGGATGAAAATCTTTGTTGTTTGTTGTTTGGCCCGCATCCCCGACCCTTCCCCCGAAGGAGGAAGGGAGTGCATTATCATCGAGTTACCGGCTTATCTAGCATACCCAGCACATTCAGCCTATCAATTTTTTAAATTCTGCAATATTGCAAAATTGCGATTATGTAATAATACGTGTACCCAGATGAAACAGCCAAATATTTTCACTAATATTTATT
>CAIQHJ010000278.1 GCA_903871575.1 uncultured Bacteroidota bacterium | reverse complement strand
TTTACTAGTTTTTCAAATACATCCATCGAAATAATGTTTTTGGGTAAAAAAATATTGTCGCAAAAATAAGCTTTTGCCTTTAATTGAAGTAACATTATCATAACATGCATTGCATCGTTTTAATGATTGCTTCTTCTATTATCTTTGTTCAAATGTTTTCCATATGATTCGGTTTAAAAATTTACTGTTGTTTGTTGTCTTCCTTCATTTTTTTAGCACAAGCCATGCGCAAGTGAAAAAATCCAATACATCAGCTACATCGCCTGCTCAACCCAAACTGGTTGTTGGATTGGTGGTTGATCAAATGCGTTGGGATTATTTATACAAATTCAGTTCTTTGTATGGCAACAATGGATTTAAAAGATTGTTGCAACAAGGGTATACTTGCGAAAACACAATGATTACGCACATTCCAACCTACACAGCCGTTGGACATACCGGAATTTTTACAGGCAGTTTGCCCGCTATTCATGGAATTGTTGGCAACAATTGGTACGATAAAGCTTCCAAAAAATCAGTGTATTGTACCGATGATTCTACGGTGAATGGGGTGGGTTCTGATAATGAACAGGGTAAAATGAGTCCGCGCAACATGTTGGTAAATTCGGTAACAGATGAATTAAGATTAAGCAATAATTTTCAATCTAAAGTAATTGGTATTTCTTTAAAAGATAGGGGTGCTATCTTGCCAGCCGGTTACTCGGCCAATGCCGCCTATTGGTTTGATGATAAAGAAGGAAAATGGATATCCAGTTCATACTATCTTACTTCATTGCCAAGTTGGGTTGATGCATTCAATCAATTGAAACAACCCGATGCGTTCATGAGTAAAGATTGGAGCACATTATTTTCTGCTTCTAAGTATGAACTCAGCACGTCCGATGACATGCCATTCGAAGCGGGGATACCAGGAGAAAAAACCACCAGTTTTCCTCATCATTTGGGCAACATTAAAGAGAAAAAATACGCTGCATTTAAATACACGCCTTTTGGAAATACCTTCACTTTAAATTTCGCAAAAGCTGCCATCAATAACGAACAATTGGGAAAAAATACAGTGACAGATTTTCTAACACTAAGTCTTTCTTCTACGGATTATATTGGCCATGCTTTTGGTCCCAACTCTGTTGAAATTGAAGACACGTATATTCGACTCGATAATGATATTGCTTCATTTTTACAATTCCTCGATTCGAGCTACGGCAAAAACAACTACTTGCTTTTTTTATCTGCTGATCATGGCGTTGCACACAATGCGAGTTTTTTAAACAGCCACAACGAATCGGCAGGAACCTTTTCAACAAAGGATTTGATAAAAGAAATCAACGATTCTATTTACAAGCAATTTAATCTCGCAAATGTTGTTGAAAAAATGGAGAATAGTCAGTTGTATTTGAATCCAGATGTTTTTAATGAAGGTGAATACAACAGCTTGGTCATCAACAAAACCATCATTTCAATCATCAATAAAAAATCATTTGTTAGTCAGGCGTTTGACATCAAACTCATACAGCAAGCTTTGATACCAGCGTATATTAAATCGATGTCATTGAATAGTTTTTTTCAGGCTAGATCTGGAGATATTCAAATCATTCCTAAAGCAGGTTTTTATGATGGTGGAAAGACCGGCACCACCCATGGCGTGTGGAATCCTTATGACGCGCACATTCCATTGGTTTGGTTTGGTTGGAAAATTGCCCCAGGCAAAACCCATCGGGAGGTTCACATGTCAGACATTGCTCCTACAATTTCGGCACTGTTGAACATACAAATGCCCAATGGAAGTGTAGGCAAAGTCATCACAGAAATTATTCCTTAGTTACGTAGCAATGGCTTTATGCTTTTGGTGCATCAGCCCATTCGGTAAGTTCGGCCCAATTTTCAAAGTCGTTTTTGAGTTCGTCTAGTTTGAGTCTGGCACCTCGAAGTGCACCTGCGCCCAGCAATAAACGTAATGGGGGATTTTCTGATTCCACAACTTGTATCATGGCAGCCGCGGCACGATTGGGATCGCCGGGTTGATTGCCGCTTGACGTTCTAATATCGCCCATGTTTTTTCTTGCAGTTATGTCGTAATCTTCAATATGCACTTTTGTATTATTTGCAGATCTTCCTGCCCAGTCTGTTCTGAATCCGCTTGGCGCGATGATGGTAACTTTAATGCCCAATGGTGCCACTTCTTTATACAAAGCTTCGCTCAAACCATCCACCGCATACTTGGTTGCATTGTAATATCCAACTCCAGGAAAAGAGCGCAAACCGCCAATGGAAGCGATGTTTAGAATATGTCCGCTGCGCTGTTTACGCATTTGTGGCAATACTGCTTTTATCATGTCGCCCAATCCAAAAACATTGATATCAAACATTCGCCTGATTTCTACATCTTCACTTTCTTCCACTGCTCCAAAATAGCCAATGCCTGCATTGTTCACCAGCACATCAATTTTTTGAAAACGTTGAATGGTTTGTTCTACCGCTACATTGATTTCATTCAAATTTGTTACGTCGAGTTGTATGGGAAGTGCACTTTCGGGAAACTGTTGAATGATATCTTGAATGTCGTTTGTATTTCTAGAGCCAACAGCCACACAATCTCCTTTTGTTAATACTGCTAAGGCCAACGATCTTCCAAATCCGGTTGAGCAGCCAGTGATAAGCCATACTTTTTTCATAATCTAATTTTGATTGCAAAAATAGGTAGAATTGAACCACTAATTTGTGATGGCTTCGATTAACTTTGGTGGAATTTTTAGACAAATGATTTGTAAAATGCTGCGTGTAATGTTATTTTTTTTGATGACCCTTCATTCAAATGTTTGGGCGCAAACCGACACGAGTAAACCGATAGAAATTTCTGGCTACGCAGAAATGTATTACGCTTATGATTTCAATAAACCTTCAAATCATGAATTGAGTGGATTCTTGTATAATCATAAAAGACATAATGAGGTAAATGTAAATTTAGCTTTCATCAAAGCCGCTTATGCAGATCAAAACAACAGAGCAAATCTCGCTTTAATGAATCGGATTTATTGAATAAAATCAATTCGAGCAAATTCGTTTTTTTTGATACAGAAATTATTAACAAGGGTGGTGTTCGGTTTTCCTGTTACAATTTTAAATTCATGAACAAAAATATTGCAAGAATCGTTTTTAGTGAACCAGATTTGACTTTGTGTGTAATCTTAGATGTAATAAGTGCAGACTCAATCATTGATTACAATGAGTACATCAAAAGAATCTCATTCCTAAAATCAAAAAAATAAATGATGCTACAGAAGTTGGCCGAAGTAAATTTCCGCCATTCTAAAAGAAAAGGACTTAACAAAAAATAAAAATGTCGACCATGGATGTCGACATTTTTGTTTTGAAAATTCGAGTTTCTATACAATGAGTAGAAACTATTTTTGTTGGGTTACCTGGATTCGAACCAAGACAGACAGAATCAAAATCTGTAGTGCTACCTTTACACAATAACCCAATCATTTGCCAAATAAAATTATTTGGACTGCAAAAATAGGGTTTTCAAAAGATGTTCCAAAAGATTTTTACACTTAATTTCTAGCCATTTTTGAATTATCTTATCAACAACAATGGTAATTTGATTTTTGCTTCAAACATAGAAATACCTAAACGAGTAAATGATTTTCATTTCATTGCTTTTAATTTGCAGCTCAAATATTTAAAAATCACCTGATGAAACATACGGTTTTATTTCTATTATTGATTTGCATCTCCACAACCTTAATGGCCCAATCCCATGTGCTTATCAAGGTTACAGACGCTCAAACACAACAGCCTATTATGGGCGCTTCGATATCCATTCGCAACCAATCCATTGCCCAAACCAACCTCCAAGGCATCGTAGACCTTCCAAATTTTTCTGATAGTTCATTGATTGTTTCATTTGTGGGTTATATCCCAAAAAATGTGGTTATTCCATTTATCAATAGCGATACCTTAAATGTGCAGTTGGAAAAAGAAGCGGAGGCTTTGGAGGAAATAACAATTGCTTCCTCAACACGATCGGGCCAAAATATTGAGTTTGCTCCCATCAAAATTGAAGTGTTGGGAACCGAAGAAATGAACGAAGAAAGTACGGTAAAACCAGCTTCCGTATTGGGCATCATCGGCGATATCAGCGGTGTACAAATTCAACAAACCAGCGCAACCTCCGGAAATGCAAACGTTCGGATTCAAGGTTTGGATGGCCGATATACCCAAATTTTAAGAGATGGGTTGCCGCTTTACGACGGCTTCAGTGGTGGGTTTGGCTTGACGAGTATACCGCCTTTAGACTTAAAACAGGTAGAACTCATCAAAGGGTCGTCGTCAACTTTATATGGTGCCGGTGCCATTGGCGGTTTGGTAAATCTGATTTCCAAGAAACCAACTTTTTCGCAAGAAGCTGTTCTTACTATCAATCAAACTACGCTCAAAGAATCCAACTTAAATGGTTTTTTATCGAAACGCTACAAAAAAATGGGTTATACTTTCTATGCCGGCATTACCAACCAATCGGCTGTAGATGTAAACAAAGATGGATTCTCCGACCTGGCCAGATTGAAATCCTTTGTCATGCATCCCAGATTGTTTTTTTACCCCAATGATAAAACACAAATCATTGCAGGATACACCAGCACCAACGAATCGAGATTGGGTGGAGATATGTTGGTTGTTCAAAATTATACGGATTCTATCCATCAGTATTTTGAAAAAAATAAAGTCAACAGAAACAGCGGCGAACTGATTGTTGAAAGAAATCTTGGCAACAAAAATAAATTCGTTTTTAAATCTTCTGTCAGCAGTTTTAAAAGAGGGGTGGCCTCTGCCACACATCAAATGGTTGCTCGACAAATCGACTATTTTACCGAAGCTTCTGCTTTGATATTTGACAAAAAAGATACTTGGGTAATGGGTATCAATTTTTCTGGAAATGAATTTCGAAAATTATCAGGAGACTCAATTTTTCTGAATAATGTGGCAAACAATACCATGGGAGCGTTTATTCAATACAGCCACAAATGGAATCAGAAATCTTCTGTAGAAATTGGACTGAGAGATGATTACCACAATCGTTATGGGAACATGATATTGCCTAGAATTGCTTTGTTTCAACAACTGAATAAACATTTTGGTCTTAGAGCAGGTTTTGGTGCAGGATATAAAATTCCGGATGCATTAACGCCTCAAATAAATGATTATGCCATAGAATCCATTTTACCTATTGATGCAAACGTGAAAGTGGAAAAGTCGTTTGGGTACAATGCAGAAATCAATTACAAAACAACATTTGGCAACGACAATTCCCTTTTTATCAATCATGCATTTTTTCTTACCCAACTCGATCGGCCATTGATTGCAAATGAGTTGCCCTCATCTGGGTTTGTTCAATTTTCATCAGCCAACAAACCTATCATTACCAAAGGCTTTGATACCTATATCAAGTTGCATGTTTTTGATGTAGAATTGTACGCCGGCTACACATACACGTTAGCAGAAAGGAAATATCTTACAGCCAATCAGTTTATTCCATTGACACCACAATTTAGAATGGCTTACATGCTCACCAAAGAGTGGGAGGGCAAGGGTAGGTTTTGCATAGAAAGCTCATATACAGGTTCGCAATACAGGTTAGACAATACTAAAACGCCTGCTTATTTTTTCCTCGCTTCTATGATTGAATATAAGTTTACGAAACACTGCGCACTTATTATAAACGGCGAAAATTTGCTTGATTTTAGGCAGTCAAAAAAAGAAAAGTTATATACCGGAAGTAAAGCCAATCCTTCATTCAACGCATTGTGGGCACCTATTGACGGCAGGGTTGTAAATGTTTGTTTGAAATTGAGTTTGTGACGATACCCAATAATAAAATGTGTTGAGTTTTAAAATCGCCCGGCTTTTGAAAGTGTATATAAGCGATTCATAGCAATACATTACATTACCGCAATCAAGTAATAATTTTTCTTTCCTACTTGCACCAAAATAAATTTATCATGCAGCAAATGGGTTGTGTTCACCATCATTTGTACATCGGTTATTTTTTCTCTGTTGATG
>CAIQHJ010000277.1 GCA_903871575.1 uncultured Bacteroidota bacterium | reverse complement strand
GTTTGGATTGGCATAAGCCCAACTGCCGCTGAAATAGTTATTTTTAATAAGGTATTTTGAACCAGTAGGAACCAAGGGGTCAGCTCCGATGTCATTCATACCAATAGTATCACCTACACTCTTGAAGTTGGTAAATCGATTGTCTGTAATAGCAATATTATTTCCAGCAGAAATGATACCATAGCCAATATTGGTGAAATTACAATTTTTAACAACCATGTGATGCGTTCTTTGTGCAGTCGGCAACTCGCCCAGCACCAAACCTGCAGCGGTGTAAGCAGAACTCTTTTTGTCGTTTACTGGAAATCGGGTATCGTTAAATTGTAGTCCATCAATAGTGATGTATCCAACACCTTCGAAAGTTAATACATATTTGTCTTGAGATCTGGTAGTTGAAGGATAGGGAAATAAAAAATTGGGTCTTTGTAAACTGGTGTCTCCGTAATGTGTGAACACAATTGGTTTGTTGGCAGTGCCACTTGGGCATGTATAACCTGCTACGTTCCACCATTTAAAACTACCCCACTCATCGCGGCCATTAATGAAAACATCGCCTCTTTTAAATGCAAAGGTATCACCCGCTAAAGCTTGCCCACTGTTTCCAAAAGTTTGTAAACGCACAAGCGTCTTCCAGGGCGTAGCCGGATTTTGTGCTTGCGCAACAGTATAGGTATCATTTCCGGTAGTGCTGAAATAAAACTTTCTTGCAAAAGTTGAATTATACAACAATAAATTTAATGTGACTAACATCACAAAAACCAATAGCTTTTTCATAACACGATATAGTATAAAATGCTTTCTGTTATTAAATTGTATTTTCTTTGGGGAGGCTACAATTAACTATGGGTGGTGGATTGATGTAAATATTCTGTGCATGCGTTTAAGCATGTATGAATATTATTAATTGTTGGTTTGGGGGAGGTAGATTTTATAAGGTATATGATCGAAAATAAATTAACAAAAACAATGCCGAAAATTGTTTATTATTTCCAAGAACAAATCTAATAAACAATTTTTTTTTATCAAAGTAAATAAGACATTAGTTTGAGAAAATTAAAATTTAGCTTAAACTATTTTTAATCAATGAATTATATTCAAATAATGCAATAAAAAAAGCAGCTATTTTAAACAGCTGCTAAATTAATTTTTTGGGGAAAATTTTATTGTTTAATGATCTTTACTGTATTTGCTTTCAAACCTTGAACAACCCTTACAAAGTAAATTCCTGGTTTAAAATTATTTCCAAATGTGAATGTTTTATCAATTGATCCTTTTTCTGTAAAAATCTTCTTGCCATTTAAATCCATGATATCGATAACAACATCTTCTTCTGATTCGCTATCAATTGTCAGATTAAAAAAGCTATTGGAAGGATTTGGGTAAGCAGTTGTGGTTAGTACTAAGTTTTCGCTTCTTCCGGTGCCTGGACATCTTCTTCTGCCATCTTTAATCATAACCAATAAGTTGGTGATGTTTCCATTGGCATCTTTTGCATATACACGATGAACCCCGGGTGTTACATTATAGAATCTAAAATTGATGCCATAGTTACCATTGTCAATTTTATATGAATAAGGTGCTCTTCCACCACTTGCAATCACTTCTATTGTACCATCATTTTTTCCTCTGCAGGTAACATCTGTTTTATTTACCAAACGAATGGCGATGGCATTGGGTGATTCAACTTGATTAACAGTAAATAAAACCTGCTTTAAACATCCGCTGGCATCAACAACTGTAGCAAAATGACTGCCGGCTCCTATGGATCTAAAATTGGGCGTTGTTTGAGAAACACCACCATCTACACTATATCTGTAATTTCCAGCACCACCAGATGCCAAGATGCTAACCGTTGTGGTTCCGCCATTAAATAAAATATCGCTTGCCACATTTACGGTTACCGTTATTTCTGTTGGTTGTGTTGTGGTGATCGTTGTCGATTGTGTAACACCTGCTGCATCTCTAACGGTAAATGTTCTTGTGCCTGCAGCTGCAGTAAATGTACCAACACCTGTATAAGGTGGCAATCCCCCTGTTGCTGAAACAACAACCATTGAGGTGCCTCCAAAACATGAAATATTGGTGGTTGTTGCAGTAACACTTAATGGATTACCAATGGGTTGCGATATGGAAACCGAATTGTTGGCAACGCATCCATTGGCGTCTTTTACAATTATCGCATAATTGCCCGCTGGTAAATTATTGTATGTATTAGTAGATTGATACGCGCCATTATTGATAGAATAATTGTACGGTGCGGTTCCGCCACTAGCCGTAATCGTTAAGGTTGATGTTCCGCCAACACCATTGATGGCAGTAGCCGAACCAGTTGCGATTAAAACTGAGGGTTGAGTGATGGTAATTGATGTGCTGTAATTGATTCCATTTGCATCTGTCACTGTATAATTATGCAAACCTGCAGCCACTGTAAATGTTCCTGTTCCAACGTATGGCGCGGTACCTCCAGTTGCAGTTACCGTAACATTTGTTGTTCCCCCGTTACAAGCAATGGTTCCAGATGTGATGTTCGCATTTAAAGCAGCATTGGGTTGATTAACCATCACTGCACTCGATTTGGTACATCCATTGGCATCTCTAACGGTAACAGTATGGTTACCCGCACTTACATTATTGAACAATGTAGCACTTTGGTAAACGCCATTGTTTATTCTATAGGTGTAAGGACTTGTTCCTCCAGAAGCTGTAACATTGATGGAGGTAGTTCCTCCAACTACAGCTATGTTGCCCGATGTAGCAGCAATATTTAACGACAAAGGCTGACCTACTACAATAGATGCATTAGCAGTTGTGTTATTTGCATCAGTAACGGTGTAATTATATGGCCCTGCTGCCACAGTAAAACTGCCTGTACCTGTATATGGTGGAGTGCCACCAGTTGCAGTAACTGTTATGGTTGTGGTCGTTCCATTGCAAAATATGGTTCCGCTGGTTAGCGATACGGCCAATGGAATTGATTGCGGCTGTGTAATAGATATGCTGCTTGATTGTATACAATTGTTGGCATCTTTCACATAAATGGTATGCACACCGGCCAAAACAGCATTGAAAACATTTGATGTTTGATATGATCCATTATCTAATTTATAGGTCTTTGTTCCAGTACCGCCACTTGCAGAAACGGTAATATTGGTGGAGCCTCCAGCAACGGTAATTGTTCCTGCCGTAGCAACAATCAAAATTTGAGTTGGAGATGTTATGGTGCGGGTAATGGTTTGGCTTGTCCCATTGGCATCAGTTACGGTAAAGTTGTGTGTTCCTGCAGCCAAGGTAAATGTACCTGTTCCAGTGTATGGAGGCACGCCACCTGTAGCAGCAACTGATACAGTAGTGGTTGAGCCAAAACAATTGATGGTGCCTGTTGTTGCAGATAAAACCAAAGCAGATATTACGGGTGCATTGATGGTGAAATTTTTTGTGGCAACACAACCATTGGCGTCTTTAACATTCATTACATAACTGCCTGCAGCTACATTGGAAAAAATACCACTGTTTTGATAAACACTATTATTTAAACTATAAGTATAACCATTGCCCGTTCCACCTGTGGCGGATGCTTGTACAGATGTTGTTCCACCTGTAGTGGTTATGGTTCCCGTAGAAATGCTAATTGTAATGGCTGTTGGCTGAGATATAACTAATGTTACTGTGTCTCTTATTCCAGCTGCATCGATAACAATATAATTGTGCGTTCCAGCACTCACCGTAAAATTTCCCGTGCCAGAATAAGGAGCTGTACCACCTGTTGCTGTGATATTTACAGTTGTTGTTCCGCCAAAACAAGCAATCGGATTAAATGTTGATGCAGCGGTGATGGTGCTGTTTGTTCCACTCTGAAATTCATACACACCGGCATCTGGATTTCCAGAAATAGATTGACCATCAAAATCGGCACCAATGCCAACGGATCTACCCCAATTGATGGCTTGGCTATTAGACAGCAAATGAAAATCCCAATTTAAAGGATTTTGATTGGTGGTATCCATGAATAAAGGTGCAGTTGCAATGATTTCTCCGCTGCCTAATGTTCCACCCAAGGTGCTTCCACCTGCTAATTTGTAGATGTTATTGGCATGTTTAAATTTGGTTCTGCTGTTGTCGTAAATCACTTGCTCCCTGGTACTGTTCCAAATGATGTTGTTTCTTATATCATACAAGGTATCGGCAACCAATCCTGCATCTGAAGTATATTGAAACACCCTAGATCCACCATTGGTGTTTTGGTTGAGTGGATAAGTTGGCCAAAAATGAAAATTGTGAAATGACTGCCCATCTCCCATCACATCGTTTCCAAAATTCGTTCCCGAAAACCTCGAATTGTTGTTTTCTATGATCACATTGTTCCAGTAATGCAACCTAGCTGCCTGACAGGAGAAAGGACTAGAGCCTGTATTTGCATAGGCAACAACCCTAACATTGAGAAATAAATTATAGGCAAATGTATCGTCATTAGGGCCATATTGAGAACCTGAAATTTGTCCAAACTCCATGCCCCCAGAACAATCAACAAAAGTATTATACATGATTGAACTACTATCAAAATCATCAATTGTTTCTAATGCGCCTCCCAACAACCCATCTGATGAAGAATTGGGATTGGCATAAGCCCAGCTTCCACTGAAGTAATTATTTTTGATGGTATAATATTTCCCGGAAGGAACCATAGGGTCTGCACCAATATCATTCATCCCGATGGTATCACCAACACTTTTGAAGTTTGTAAATGTGTTGTTGGTAATTTTCATGTAATTGCCACAAGAAATGATGCCGTAACCAATATTGCTGAAATTGCAATTCTTCACTTCCATGTGGTGTGTTCTTTGTGCAACCGGCAATTCGCCAAGCACCAAACCTGCAGCAGTATATGCAGAACTAATTTTATCATTTACCGGAAATCGGGTGTCGTTAAATTGCAATCCATCAATTGTAATGTAACCAACGCCTTCAAATGTTAGTACATATTTATCTTGAGATCTTGTGGTTGCAGGATATGGAAATAAGAAATT
>CAIQHJ010000276.1 GCA_903871575.1 uncultured Bacteroidota bacterium | reverse complement strand
GAACATTTAATTACACCATATCAGGTGCAGGAACAACTTGTACATTTTCTGTTGTGTTTCAAGCTTTGGCACCACCTGCTGTATATACTTTAGGCGGCGCACCATTGGATTGCACAGGCGCATTAATAAACGGCAATTATGGAGCAGGCATTGCTATGAATGCTTCGAATACAGCAACCATTGATGTGAATGTTACCTCACTCGGAAGTTATTCTATTACTACGTCAGTAATCAATGGTGTATCATTTGTTGCTACCGGTATTTTCTCAACCTTGGGAACACAACAACTTATTTTACAAGCCAACGGAACGCCAACAGCATCTGGCAGTTTTGCATACGATGTAACAGGAACCACCACAACCTGTGTGATTAATGTTACCTATACCGGTGCGCCAACAAATTTTATCACTTGTAAAATTGATGGCGTCTTCACTACTTTTAATGTAAACGCAACGGCTGGATTAAACAATTCTGCTGGTGTTTCTATTTTAAGTATTGATGGTAGCGAAACGGCTACCGCCATTGATCCATCTATCAGCCTAGGCATTATCAAATCAATGGGCGGAAGCATTACTGCTGCCACCTACAATGTCAACCAAATTGTATCAGGCATTACCGTTACTTGTGATTACAATACTGCAGCTGGCATTAACTTTTTTGCAGGTACAGATGCGTTGAACCAAAATCAAAACCCTGCATTTACCATCACCATTACCAGCATTACAGCTACAAGATGCATCGGAACTTTTGAAGGACCGGTTGTAGAAAATTCTGGCGCTGGACCAACAACCAAAAATATTACTGAGGGTATCTTTAATGTTCCCATTCAATAGTAAAAACAATATCAACAATAAAAAAGCCGCTTCTATTGAAACGGCTTTTTTTATGTTAGTCATCAAATAAACATTATTAGTTGATGTCGCCAACCATATTGGCAGGAATTACCCATTCATCAAATTCTTCAGCAGTTAAATAGCCCAATTGCACAGCCATCTCTTTTAAAGTTGTTCCTTCTTTGTGTGCTTTTTGAGCAATTTCAGCAGATTTGTAATATCCAATTTTCGTGTTCAATGCGGTCACCAACATCAAGGAATTGTCTACGTGCTTTTTTATGTTGGATTCGATGGGCTCAATGCCAATAGCACATTTGTTGTTAAATGAAACACAACCATCACCAATCAGTCTAGCACTATGTAGGAAATTATAAATCATCACCGGCTTAAACACGTTCAATTCAAAATGACCGTTGCTACCACCGATACCAATGGTCACATCATTACCCATTACTTGTGCGGCAATCATGGTTAATGCTTCACATTGTGTAGGATTTACTTTGCCAGGCATGATAGATGATCCTGGTTCATTGTCGGGAATAAACAATTCTCCAATTCCACTTCTTGGTCCGGATGACAACATGCGAATGTCGTTAGCGATTTTCATCAAACTAACTGCTACCATTTTCAATGCACCATGTGCTTCTACAATTGCGTCATGTGCTGCCAAAGCTTCAAATTTATTTTCTGCTGTAACAAAAGGCAATCCGGTTAATTGTGCAATGTGTTTGGCTACATTTACTGAATAGTTTTGAGGCGTGTTAATGCCTGTTCCAACTGCTGTTCCACCCAAAGCCAACTCGCTAAGATGTGCCAATGTATTTTTAATGGCTTTTAAACCATGTGATAACTGGGAAGCATAGCCGCTAAATTCCTGACCAACGGTTAAAGGCGTAGCATCCATAAAATGTGTTCTGCCAATTTTTACAACATGCATGAACTGTTTGCTTTTTGCTTCTAAAGTATCTCTTAACTTTTCAATCCCAGGAATGGTTGTTTCCATTAAAATTTTATAAGCTGCAATGTGCATCGCTGTAGGAAAAGTATCATTGCTCGATTGTGATTTATTTACATCATCATTGGGATGCAAACATTTTTCTTTATCGTGTAAACTGCCACCTTGCAATACATGACCTCTATATGCAATCACTTCATTCACATTCATATTGCTTTGTGTACCACTGCCGGTTTGCCATACCACCAAAGGAAAATAGTCTGACAACTGACCTTCTAAAATTTCGTCGCAAACCTTTCCAATCAAATCAGATTTTTCTTTGCTTAATACACCAGCTTCAAAATTGGTAATGGCTGCTGCCTTTTTCAAATAGGCAAATGCACCAATAATTTCTTTTGGCATCCTGTTGATGTCTTGTGCAATTTGAAAGTTATCGATACTTCTTTGTGTTTGGGCGCCAAAATAAGCATCCGCAGGTACGCGAACTTCGCCCATTGTGTCTTTTTCAATTCTGTATTCCATGTGATGTAGTAGTTTATTTTCCTGTAAAATTTGCTTTTCTCTTTTCTATAAATGCAGTTGTACCTTCTTTCATATCGGATGTGCTAAAACAATTGCCAAATGCTTTTGCTTCTCTGTCGTACCCAGATTCTCCATTGGTAAAAGCACTGTCATTTAAGTCGGCTATGTTGATGCATTCTATGATTTTGCTGATGGCCAAAGGCGCTTTTGATTGAATG
Source organism: uncultured Bacteroidota bacterium (assembly GCA_903871575.1). Taxonomy (GTDB): domain Bacteria; phylum Bacteroidota; class Bacteroidia; order Chitinophagales; family Chitinophagaceae; genus Ferruginibacter. The sequence continues at coordinate 5,953 of CAIQHJ010000276.1, read as the reverse complement.
GTTAACAACAGTTCTTTGGCTTTGTCCATCAATGCATCGGCTGTGGTAATATGGTTAACTAAATTTAAACGATAAGCTTCCTGCGCATCGATGATCTGTGCTGTCATGTGCAATTCCATGCTCTTGCCTTTCCCAATTAATTTTGTTAATCGTTGTGTGCCACCATAACCAGGAATCAAACCCAAATTCACTTCTGGCTGTCCAAATTTTGCATTGTCGCTACAAATCCTAAAATGACATGCCATAGCCAGCTCACATCCTCCGCCCAAAGCAAATCCATTTACAGCAGCTATTACTGGTTTTGGCGATTTTTCAATTTTAAAAAATACATCTTGTCCTCGCTTTGATAACACCATGCCTTCTTCTGAAGTAAATGCCGAAAATTCTGCAATGTCTGCTCCAGCCACAAATGCTTTGTTTCCAGCACCTGTTATCACCGCAGATTTTATTTCGTTGTTGTTGTACACTTCATCCATAACCGCATCTAAATCATTAAATACATCTTTGTTCAATGCGTTCAATTTGTCGGGACAATTAATGGTAATCGTTAGTATGCCATTTTCTAAATTGGTTAGTAAGGTTGTATACATATTTGTTGTTTAAAATTGTCTGTTTTTAGTTACCCATTCTTTGATATAATTGGCAATGGTTGTAGTCGTTGTGCCAGGTGCAAACAATTCGCCTACGCCCAATAATTGTAGTGTCTGCATGTCTTCTTCTGGAATGATGCCACCGCCGGTAAGCAATACGTCATCCATTTTTTTCTCTTTCATCAATGCAATGATTTTAGGGAAGACAGTCATGTGGGCGCCGCTTAAAATACTCACACCAATGGCGTCTACATCTTCTTGCAAAGCCGTTTGTACAATCATTTCGGGTGTTTGTCGCAAACCGGTGTATATAACTTCCATTCCGGCATCCCGAAGTGATGTTGCGATGACCTTTGCTCCACGATCATGTCCATCGAGTCCTACTTTGGCAACCAATACTCTAAGTGGTCTGTTCATGATTATTCATTTATTTGAATTAATGCTGATTGAATTCTGCTTAAGGTGTCTGCTTTTCCAATGAGATGCGCTATTTCAAAAACAGCAGGGCCAAACTTTCCGCCAACCAACATGATGCGCATCGGCAGTTGCAATTCACCTGGTTTTATATTTTTCTCCGCAGCTAAATTTTTAAAAATTTCTTCTATTGTGCTTACTTCCCATTCATTCAAATCTTCCAATTTTGATGACAATTCTTCAAAGAAATTAGCTTTTTCAATTGTCCATTTTGGCTTTACAGCAGCCACGTCAATTTCAGTTGGAGCCATAAAAAAATAAACAGCTTGGTCATAAAAATCAGATATCAACGCACATCTTTCTTTTACCAAATGAATGATTGTTTTAAAATATACATCATCAGAAATACGAACATCTTTGTTTTCAAACATATCTTTTACCAACGGTAACAAATCATCAACATCTAATTTCTTAATCCATTCCTGGTTGAACCATTTTGCTTTTTCGTAATCGAATTTAGCACCGCTTTTATGTACCCGCTCAATTGAAAATTTCTCTATCAATTCATCAATGGTATACAATTCTTTTTCTTCACCACTGTTCCATCCAAGCATGGCAAGTAAATTGACAAATGCTTCGGGCAAAAATCCCTTTTCTTTAAACCCTTCTGTAAATTCATTGCTTCTAGGGTCTGTCCAATTCATTGCAAATACCGGGAAACCATATTTTGCACCATCTCTTTTGCTTAATTTCCCACGAGGCCCCATGATTAATGGAAGATGTGCCCATTGTGGCATATGCTCCAATCCAAACAAATATTTCCATAGCAACACATGAACGGGCGCACTGCTTAGCCACTCTTCCCCTCTAAAAGCATGGGTAATTTTCATCAAGAAATCATCAACCACTACAGCCAAATGATATGTTGGCATACCATCTCCTTTCAATAATACTTTATCATCAACCAAGGCAGATTCAAATCGAACTTCATGGTGAATCAAATCATGAAAAGCAATGGTTTCATTTTCCGGCATTTTGATTCGGATGACATATGGCGTATGTTGATTTAAAAGATCCTGCACTTCATTGGATGACATGCTCAACGAATTTTTCATTTGCATTCTAATGGAGCCGTCGTATTGGGGTGATGGGTTGGATTCTGTTTTAAAATCGGCCCTCATTTTTTCAAGGTCTTCTGGGGTATCAAAAGCATAATATGCATACCCCGCTTCGATGAGCTGATTGGCATATTGTCGATACATCTCCTTCCTTTCACTCTGTCTATATGGTCCAAATTGACCGGGCTGTAACGGACTTTCATCAGGCGTTATTCCACACCATGTCAAGCAATCGTAAATGTATTGCTCTGCACCTTCCACAAAACGTGTTTGATCGGTGTCTTCAATTCTCAAAACAAAATCTCCTTGGTGCTGTTTGGCAAACAAGTAATTGTACAATACTGTTCTTACCCCACCCAAATGCAAACCACCTGTTGGGCTGGGTGCAAAACGAACCCTCACTTTTTTTTCCATGCTAGACATCATCATTGCTTTTTAAGAGATAGTAATTTTCTAGCTGCAAAGATATGTTTTGAGTCCACTTTATGCTCAATATTTTTAAAAATCAAAGAGATGGAATTGTTACAACAGAACGGCAGTTTCCAAAACCAATTCGATCATTGGGATTAAGGATTTTTCTCTTGCGTCAGCAGAAATTTTTTCATGTGTTGGTATCACATCCGAAATGGTAACCACACAAGCTGCTTTTTTTCCTAAATATGCTGCGTTGGCAAACAATGCGAAGGACTCCATTTCTACTGCCAAGCAATTGTGCGCTGTTGCAATGGCCGGTGTTGTCATTTCTTTTCGATAAAAAATATCGCTCGAATGGATATTGCCCTTATGAATTGGCAACTGAATGCGAGATGCGGTTTCATTGATCGAATCAAACAAATTGCCCTGATGAGCAATAACATTTTCATCATATCCAAATGCAAATTTTGCAAAGCTCGATTCACTGCAAGCAAGGTCAACATTTATTAAATCGTAGAGCTTGATGTTTTCATGGTATGAGCCGGCGGTGCCAATTCGTATAATGCTTTCCACATCAAACTCATTGTACAATTCATAAGAATAAATTCCAATAGAAGGACAACCCATTCCGCTTGCACCTATTGTCATGCGAACGTCCTTGTATGTACCGGTATAAAAATAGATGTTTCTTGTGCTGCTTACCAATTCAATATTGCTTAGCCAATTTTCTGCGATGTATTTTGCTCTTAGCGGATCTCCTGGCATTAAAACAATGGGTGCGATGCTTCCCTTTTCGGCAGGAATGTGAATGCTCATGGTTTTTTTTATGAAGATATTCTTTTTTGGCAAAAAAAAACTGCAATCAAAAAGATTGCAGTTGTAAGTATGTATTTGAATAAAATTATGGTAGGGTGATGTTTCTTGGTGTATTGTTATCGATAGAAATGGTGGCCAATGCATCGCAAGTACCATTGCCATAATCTAAGGTAGCAAAATGGTTGGGACCTTGGAATCTAATCGTACCTTGATCGATGTGTTCGCAAATAACTTCTTTGTGCAAAGGCGTTTCAATTATCGATGTTCTGCTGTTGCCAGACGGATTGGTTGTTTGACCATTACCGCTAATGGAGTAAGCATCATCCAAAAGATTGCGTGGTGTGCTACTTCCTGCTACTTGTGTAACATATCGGACGCTGTTGTGGAACCAGATGCTTCCGTCTGGTGCGGTAATTTGTCCATCTACCAATTGACGAGTCCAGCTTCTTAGTGTTGATGTACTGGTGTTGGTCCAAGTGATGGTACCTTCTTTTTTGTAGTTGTTTACATAATAGTTGTTGAATGTCATCACCGCTGTACTACCGGTTAATCTAAATGAGTCAGATACTACGATGGTGATGATTCCTCTTCTTACAATATTGCTGTTTGTACCAGAGCAGCCTGTGCTGCCAAAATCCAATGTTATGGTTTTGGGAAATGGGCCACCTGTAACCGAAACTGCAGCACATGTTGTTGTGCCCATACAAATTAAAGGTTCTCTGTTGCCAGATAAACCTAAACTTTCTATTGTTTCATTTAAAGTGTTGTTGGCGTCTTCCGTTAGACTTTCGCTGATGGCTTGTTTGCCAGATAATTCAAAAGTAGTTTCGATTTCGTAAGTTTTTTCTTTCTTACAAGCTGAAAACCCTATTACTAGGATGGCTGCTGAGAGGAGGAATAATAATTTTTTTGGTTGCATAAGTTATAATTTTGTGGATAGACATCAACAAGATAAAAAAGTTACATCAACATTAAAATTTTTGAATTGTTATTTTTTGTTAAATCTCCTTTTTGGTTGCAAATGCTTTATCATCAATGCATTTGGAAGATGCCATCAACTGAAAAAAAAATATACCTCACTTTCGATGATGGGCCACATCCATTAATCACCAATTTCGTGTTGGATGAATTGAAACAATATAATGCATCGGCTAGCTTTTTTTGTATTGGCGACAATGTAAAAAAATTTCCAGAAACCTACCATCGCATCATCAATGAAGGACATACTGTTGGCAATCATACATTTAATCACCTCAATGGGTGGAAAACACCAGATGAGAAATATTTGAATAACATTGTGGAAGCATCTAAATGGATTGACAGTAAATTATTTCGACCGCCATATGGAAAGATTACACGTTTCCAAATAAGTCAACTACATAAAAATCGATTTCAGATGAAAACGATTATGTGGACGGTGTTAAGTGGTGATTTCGACCCAAAAATCACGGGAGAAAAATGTCTGCAAAATTGTATTAAAAATACAAGCAATGGTTCCATCATTGTATTTCACGATAGTGAGAAAGCTGCTGAGCGGATGCAATATGCTTTGCCTAAATTGTTGAAACATTATTCAGCGTTGGGGTTTACTTTTGAAAAACTACCACATTCATTTCAATAACAGAACGCATGATAGATACCCATTGTCACCTATACCTTTCAGAATTTGAAGAAGATATTGATTCGGTCATAAGCCATGCCATAGAAGTTGGCGTACAAAAAATGTATTTGCCTGCTATCAACAGTGAAACACATGAACAAATGCTGTTGCTCGAAGCAAAATATCCAGATCGATGTATCTCTATGATGGGCTTACATCCTTGTTATGTAAAAGAAAATTATGTTGAGGAATTGTTGAAAGTTGAAAAATATCTCAAATCCAGAAATTTTGCTGCCATAGGGGAGTGTGGTTTGGATTTTTATTGGGACAACACGTATGCGCACCAACAATATTTGGTTTTAGAGCAACAAATCGAATGGGCTAAACAATATAATATTCCAATAGTACTACACACCAGAAATGCCACAAAAGAGACCATAGCTGTAGTTGAGAAAAATAAATCTAGCCAATTAAAAGGCATCTTTCATTGTTTTGGCGGTACAATAGAAGAAGCAAATCAAATCAATGCAATGGGCTTTTATCTGGGAATTGGTGGAGTGGTTACCTACAAAAATGCCGGATTGGATTTGGTATTAAAGGAAATTGATTTGAAGCACATCGTTTTAGAAACTGATGCACCATATTTAGCGCCTGTACCATACAGAGGAAAGCGAAATGAATCGAAACATGTAAAAGTGATTGCAGAAAAAATTGCCGAAATAAAAAATTGTAGTTTTGAAGAAGTGGTGAAGATTACAGATGAAAATGCGAGAATGATTTTTGCTGGATAGGGTAGATGCTGGATACTGGATAAAGCTGGATAGGCTGGATAAGCTAGATATGCTGGATAAGCTAGATATGCTGGATATGCTAGATCAACACCAAACACCAACGCCAGACGCCAAACACCAAACACCAAACACCAAACACCAAACAATAAACACCAAACAATAAACACCAAACAATAAACAATAAACCCCAACAATGAACATCGACAAACT
>CAIQHJ010000275.1 GCA_903871575.1 uncultured Bacteroidota bacterium | reverse complement strand
ATGACACCAGGTTTGGCATTTTTTTATGGAGGAATGGTAAGTAAAAAAAATGTGTTGAGTACGATGCTACAAAGCTTTATATGCATGGCTTTGATTACGTTGATTTGGTTTGTTATAGGATTTAGTTTGGCATTTGGAGATTCATTTCATGGTTTGATAGGCAATCCGGCTACTTTTTTTATGATGAATAATGTTATCCACGAAGCGCCATGGAAATTGGCACCCACCATTCCATTTATATTGTTTGCATTTTATCAATTGAAATTTGCAATAATAACGCCAGCCTTAATTACAGGGGCAATTGCAGAAAGGATAAAGTTCAAATCTTTTCTTTTGTTTATCGTATTGTTTTGCCTGTTTATTTACTGTCCATTGGCTCATGCTACTTGGCATCCCGAAGGGATTTTGGCAAAGGCTGGAATATTGGATTTTGCTGGTGGAGTAGTGGTGCACATGAGTGCGGGCTGGGCGGCGTTGGCTGGAGCCATTTATTTAAAAAGTAGAAATGAATCTGTTCACAACCCTGCGCGCATTACCTATGTTATTTTAGGCACAGGACTGCTGTGGTTTGGTTGGATTGGTTTCAATGCTGGTTCTGCATTTCATGCCGATAATATTGCGGCTATTGCCATTGCAACTACTTCTACTGCATCTGCAGCAGCTGCTTTTACTTGGATTATTTTTGATGCAGTTAGGGGTAGGAGACCTGGGGCTATGGGTGCTTGCATTGGCGCAGTAGTTGGTTTGGTGGCCATCACTCCTGCTGCTGGATATGTTACCATTCCACAATCTTTTGTGATTGGTATGCTAACGGCTATCGTTAGTTGCCTTATGGTTGAGTGGCGTTCTAAAACAAATATTGACGACACGTTAGATGTTTTTCCATGTCATGGCGTAGGGGGCATGATGGGTATGATTCTAACTGGCGTATTCGCATCAACAAAAGTCAATCCTGCAGTTCCTAGCAATGGATTGTTTTATGGCGAAACAAAATTATTTATGGTTCAAATCATTGCAATGATTGCAGTTTCACTTTTCGCTTTCTTTGGAACATTCGTATTACTCAAAATTACCGATTTGATCATGCCACTAAGAGTAAGCGAAACAGAAGAAAAAGAAGGTCTCGATTGGAGCCAGCATGAAGAGAAATTGTAGCTCATCCAAATTTTTTATGAATCAAACATTTGTCATCTATTCAAAATAGACATCGATTTTTGAATATACGGATCGGATGATTGCATTACTTGATAATATCCATTTTTATTCCATTGCCATCTAGCAATAGTTGATTTGAGGTTTTCAATGATAAAAATTTTGTCGATTGAAGGAATTTTATCCAAAGAAATGTTGTTGGTTGATGCAAAGGATTCAAGTGATTCCCAGTCGGTTGTTGAAAATTGAAATTGATTGGAAAAATTGACTGCATTTTGAAATGCTGCAATTGTTTTTTTGTTTTTATTATAATATGGAATTGCGAATTGTGTTGCCATATTTTTATAAATGAAATCTCCAGTGCTCTTTTGGATCCTAGTGGTGTCGGAAGGCATAAAATAATCTGGACGAATGCCACCGCCGCCAAACAAATGCTTTCCTTTCGGTGATGTAACCATCATGCTGCTGTCGTAATGAAAAGTATCAACCAATGGGCTTCTGTTGTCTGCTTCTTCATAATAGGCATACATGCCATTTTTGTATGACTTTTGAATGCTTCTTCCGAGTGGTGTGAAATATCTTGCTATGGTTAATCGCAATGCTGCTCCATTTTGTAAATCATATTGTTCTTGTATCAATCCTTTGCCAAAACTTCTTCGGCCTATAATAATGCCTCTGTCCCAATCTTGCAATGCACCTAAAACCACTTCACTTGCACTTGCAGAACCCTCATTACACAATAAAATTAAATTGCCTGTTTCAAATTGCCCTTGTCTTCTGCATCTAAACTCTTTTTTCTCATAGTGCTTTCCTTCCGAATAACTTATGAGTTTATCGCCTTCTAAAAGTTCATCTACTATTTCTATGGCCTGGTCTAAAACGCCGCCTCCATTATCTCTTAAATCGAGCACCATATTTTGCATACCTGCTTTTTTTAAAGCAGTTAATTCAATCATAAATTCTTTGTAAGTATGCGTAGAGAATTGATTGATTTTAATGTAGCCCGTTTTATTATCAAGCATATAAGCAGCTTCTATACTATTGACTGGAATTAAATCTCGTATAATAGGCACCGTTATCAGTTTGTTGTTTCTCATAACCTCAACGGATAGGGTAGAATTTCTATCTCCTCTGAGCAGGTTCACCATTGCTTCTATTTCAAGGTGCTTTCCGGAAATTGCCTTGTTGTTGGCTTTGGTAATTTTGTCGCCAATTTGAAGCTTGGCTTTGTCTCCAGGGCCATTTGGTAATACATGTGTAACGAAAAAGGTGTCGTGGTATACTTCGTATTCTATACCAATGCCATAGAAATGACCATTGATTTCATCATTGATATCCGCTACTTCTTTTGCATCAATATAAATGGTGTGTGGGTCAAGTTTGGATAATATCGCTTCAATGGCTGTGTCTGACAATTGCTTTGCATTCACATCGTCAACATATTTGCTTTGTAAGAGTTGCATTATTTCTTCAACAGATGATTGTTGCTTTGCGCTAAAGAATCCGCTACTTGGAAAACTGTCTCTCATTTTAAACCCAATAAAAATGCCTGCAATCATGGTGATGCTTAACAATAAGGGTAGAAAAAATTTTGCAGCAGGTTGTTTCATGTTGTTGATATTATTAACAAAGGACTGCGAAGTTAATTTTTTGTTTCTAATCGAATTTGTTTTACTATAATTTAAATGAATGCTGTAACTTGATACCTAATTTAACATTATGTCTATTAAGCTTATCGCCGATAGCGGATCTTCAAAAACAGAATGGTGTTTGCTAAATGGCAAGCGTAAATCGCATTTTCAAACACAAGGCTTGAGTCCTTATTTTTTGGATAAAGCACAAATTGTGGCAATCCTTCATGCAGAGTTGCTTCCGCACATGCCTAAAACAACACCGGATGAATTGTTTTTTTATGGTACAGGTTGCAGCAATCCTGCCAATGTAAAGATGATGAAGTCTGCTTTAAAGGATGTTTTTACACAATCAAAAATAATGGTTGACCATGATTTGATTGGGGCTGCAAAAGCACTTTGTGGTCATGAAAAAGGAATCGCTTGTATTTTAGGTACAGGCTCCAATTCATGTTATTTTAATGGAAAGAAAATTGTAAAAAATAGTCCTGGTTTGGGGTATGTTTTAGGTGATGAAGGGAGTGGAACTTACCTTGGAAAAAAAGTGATACAGTATTACCTCTATCAAACTTTTGATGCGGATTTGATGTATAGATTCGACACGAAATTCAAAACCAACATTTCTGAAATATTGGAAAATGTATACAAGCAGCCATTGCCTAACAGATATTTAGCGGGCTTTACGTCATTTTTAATTGAAAATAGAGGTCATTACATGATTGAAAATATCATTGAAGATGGCTTCAACGATTTTTTCTTTAATCACATTTATAAATATCGCGAAAGTTGGACAATGCCCATCAATTTTGTAGGGAGTGTTGCATATGGGTTTAAGGATGTAATCGCCTCGCTTTGTGAATCATACGAATTGCAATTGGGAAAAGTAATTAAAAATCCAATGGAAGGATTGATAAAGTACCATAATGACTGATTTGATTCAAAAACAGCCCTGAATTGTTAAAAAAAATAGAACTTGTTTAAATCATAAAAAAAAGCATCCAAATTATTGGATTATCACCTTCGTTGTGTTATTTTCGACAAAGAAATTTAATTAAATAAAACATTTCACTTATGAACAACAAAATTTTACTTACAGCAACTTTTATTGCAAGTGCATTCTTTTCAACTGCACAACAAAACAAAACAACTTTTGCCATTACAGGTGATGGTAATAACGATTTTGTTTGGATGAACATTCGTCAAGTAGATTTAACTACAGGTCAAGTGACAAAGACGTTGTTTGATCGTACCAAATCTGGTTACGCTATGACAGATATCAACACCAAAACAACCATTACAAAAGCAGCTTCAACCAACAACACCAGTTTTTTTGCACCATTGCATCCTACTGAAACATTTGTTGCAGCAGCAGCTTTTGACAAAAGAACCAATAAATTATTTTTTACACCCATGCGCAAAGCAGAATTGCGTTGGATGGATGTTACCAATGAATCAACACCAGAATTTTATACCGCTCATTTTGGAGATTATCAAGTAGATCCAACCGACGAAGCAACCAACATCACCAGAATGGTAATTGGTGCAGATGGAAATGGATATGCTTTGTCTAACGATGGAAATCACTTCTTCTCATTTACTACTGGTAAAAAACCAGTAATTACCGCTTTAGGAAATATTATTGATGCAGAAAGCAATCGCTCTGTTTCTATTCACAACAAATGCACCAGCTGGGGCGGCGATATGATTGCTGATGCTTTTGGAAAATTATATGTTATCTCTGCTAGTCACAATGTTTTTGTTATTGACATCAATACCAGAATAGCTACTCATATTGGTAATATTCAAGGCTTACCTGCTGGTTATACCACCAATGCAGCAGCTGTAAATGACAATGGTGATATTGTTGTAGCAAGTGCCAACTTGTTTGATGGATATTACACACTCAGCTTAAACAATTTGAAAGCAGTAAAGATGGAAGGTTCTGATGTGAAATACAATGCATCAGATTTTGCAAACAGCAATTTGTTACTACAAAAAGAAGCCAACAGCTTATTAAACAGTACGGTTGTGCCTGTTGCAACAACTGCAGTTGATGCTAAGGTTTTTCCTAATCCAGTTACCAACGCTTCATTCAATATTTTATTTGACAATCAAAAAGAAGGGAAATATATGATCACGCTAACCGATTTAGCTGGTCGTACCATTCTAACAAAAGCCATCAATAAAGGCACTGGCATTCAAACAGAAAAAGTTGGTTTGAATAAAATGATGGCAAAAGGAATTTACATCGTAAAAGTAATCGACAACAACAAAACAATTGTAATCAACGAGAAAATCGTGATTCAATAATCGATTTATATGGGTTATTAAGTGGAGGCTGCTTTTTAGCAGCCTCTTTTTTTTTATTTCTTATGTTGTTTCCAAACTTTTTATTCAATTTTGAAAAACAATTTTTTCCTTCATGCAAAACATTGAACCATATTTCAATTGGAGACATATCTACACTTCCGAATTAGATCGGTTGTCTCCTTTTTTTGGCGTAGAATACAGCGAATTTGAATACACGCAAACGTTGTACAATTATTACATTCATCCACAATGGGATGATTTTGGATCAAGAACATTATACATGAAAATGTTGTTTGCAGAATATGAAATGGGCTTTGTAATCATAGAGTT
>CAIQHJ010000274.1 GCA_903871575.1 uncultured Bacteroidota bacterium | reverse complement strand
TCGCTTCTTCATTGGTTAGATGATGTGGAATGTAACCAATCAATGGATCATGCGCACTGGTTTGGTCGGTTAAAGTATCTGGCACTACATTGCGCTCAATCAATCTTGATAACAAGTTTACGGCATTGCATAAAACACCGATACTTACTGCCTTTCCTTCCAATTTATATTGAAGTGCTTTGTCAATCGCTTCATCAATATCCAAATATTTTTCGTCGAGGTATTTTGTTTCTAATCTTTTGTCTATTCTCCACTCCTCTACTTCTGCAACCAGTGCTACACCTTCATTCATGGTAATTGCCAATGGTTGCGCACCGCCCATTCCACCCAATCCTGCAGTTACGTTTAATGTGCCTTTTAATGAACCACCAAAATGTTTAGTTGCTGCTGAACCATAGGTTTCATAAGTACCCTGTACAATTCCCTGACTACCAATGTAAATCCAACTTCCAGCCGTCATTTGCCCATACATCATCAAACCTTTTTTCTCCAACTCATCAAAATGTTTCCAATTTGCCCAATTGGGAACGAGCTGTGAGTTGCTGATTAAAACACGCGGAGAATCTTTATGTGTTTTTAAAATGGCAACCGGTTTACCACTTTGAATCATTAGGGTTTCATCTTCTTCTAAATCTTTCAGACCTTTTATAATCAAATCGAGCGATTCGATGTTGCGCGCTGCTTTTCCTCTTCCACCATAAACAATTAATTCTTCTGGACGCTCAGCTACATTGGGATCTAAATTATTCAACAGCATTCTTAGCGCAGCTTCCTGAACCCAACCTTTGCAATTCAATGTGGTACCTGTTGGTGTTTTGTATTTTTCAAAGTCGTATTTTAAATCAGACATACTTAATGGTTTAATTATTTAAATTATAATTTCTAATAAAAGCTACAGCTTTGATCATGTCGTTGTGCAAAATCCGATCGGCATCATTAAACGAAATTTCATTTCTAAAAGAAACAATGATTTTTTCTAATTGTTCAGACGTTTTCAAAGGTCTTCTAAAATCAATGGCTTGCACGGCAGTCAGCAATTCGATGGCCAATACTTTTTCAACATTGTCTATAACGCGTTTGCATTTCACTGCTCCGTTAGCACCCATGCTCACATGGTCTTCTTGATTTATGCTCGAAGGAATTGAATCTACACTACTAGGCGTGCACAATTGCTTATTTTCACTAACAATTCCAGCGGCAGTGTACTGTGGAATCATAAAACCAGAGTTTAAACCTGCATCTTTTACCAGAAATGGCGGCAATCCCCTTAAGCCTGAAATCAATTGGTATGTTCTTCTTTCACTGATATTGGCGATTTCACTCATGGCAATGGATAAAAAATCCAAAGTCAACGCCAATGGCTGTCCGTGAAAATTACCACCACTCACAATCAAATCATCATCTGGAAAAATATTGGGATTGTCTGTCACAGAGTTTATCTCTCTTAAAAAAACGGATGACACATGTTGGAACGTATCCAATGTAGCACCGTGTACCTGCGGTATACACCTAAATGAATATGGATCTTGTACTTGTGATTTTTTTTGTGAAGCGATTTCACTGCCGTGTAACAACGCTCGCATTGTAGCAGCTACACTTACTTGTCCGGCATGAGCACGCACTTCATGTATATGCGAATTGAATGGAAATGTTACGCCGTCAAAACCTTCAAAACTGATAGCGGCAATGATGTTTGCCCATTTCAACAAGCGTTCTGATTCAATTAAACAATGCATGCCATATGCACTCATAAACTGTGTACCATTGATCAATGCCAATCCTTCTTTGCTTTGCAGATGAATGACATCCCAACCAACATGTTGTAACACTTCATCAGCATTGGTTTTCTTTCCATTAAAATACACTTCACCAAGACCAATTAAAGGCAAACACAAATGACTTAATGGCGCTAAATCGCCCGATGCGCCTAAAGAACCTTGCGTATAAATAACAGGAAGAATATTATGGTTAAACATGTCTACCAATCTCATCACTGTTTTCAATTGCACACCAGAATGACCATAACAAAGTGATTTGATTTTCAATGCCAACATTAATTTCACAATAGAAGAAGGTACCTCATCTCCCATTCCACAAGCATGAGATTTAATCAAATTATCCTGTAAAGTTTCAAGTTGATCGCTATCAATTTTTACGTTTTGGAGATAGCCAAAGCCTGTATTGATTCCGTAGTACAAATCATCAGATGCAGCCATTTTATTGTCGAGATATGTTCTGCACTTGTTGATTTTTTCAGCAGCAGTATCGCTGACTGAAATTTTATTGGATGTTAACACCTGTGAAGCCTGATGAAGATTAGAGATGTATTCGTCTATTGAAGATAGCATTGCGTTTATTTATAAATTGGGTTGTTCGCCATTAATTTTTAACTTAGTCAAAAGTAGTAAAAAAATGCTGTTTTGCTCTGATTTTTAGCCATTCTACACATTCAAATTTGCATTAAAAATGATTAAAATTTATTTATCGCTGTCTGTATTTTTCACCACATCAATTCATGCACAACAAGTAACAATCATTTCATCTGAAGTCAAATCTTCGTTTCGCGGGTTGAGTGTGGTTGATGATAAAACCATTTGGGTTAGCGGCAGCAATGGCATTGTAGGAAAAAGCTCAGACAGTGGCAAAACATGGAAATATGCAACCGTAAAAGGACATGAAAAAACAGATTTTAGAGATATTGAAGCTTTTGATGAAAATACAGCCATCATTATGGGCATTGATTGTCCTGCAAGAATATTGAAAACTTCCAATGGTGGTGAAACTTGGACAACAATGTTTGAGGACACCACAAAAGGTATGTTTTTAGATGCCATGGAATTTCATACCGAGCAATCGGGTGTTGTTATTGGCGATCCGATTGAAGGAAAAGGATTTATTGCAAAATTGACTGACCACACATGGAAACCAAATGCCATCGAGCGCAGACCTCCTTTGGATAGTGGCGAGGCCTTCTTTGCCAGCAGCGGCACAAATATTAGAATGCTAGATAAACACAACATGGTTGCTATAACCGGCGGCTTACATGCTAATTTATTAATCGATAATAGAAAAATAAAACTGCCATTGTTGCAAGGAAAAGAAAGTACAGGCGCCAATTCGATTGCAGTAAAAGACGCCAATACATTTATGATTGTAGGTGGCGATTTCATGCAAAAAGATTCAACTGCAGGAAATTATTGTTTTACAAAAGATAAAGGAAAAACATGGATAGCTTCTCTACAACCTCCTTCTGGTTACAGAAGTTGTGTAGAATATCTTGGTGCTTCGAATTGGATTACTTGCGGATTAAATGGCGTGGATATCACCAGCGACAATGGTCTACATTTTAAAAGTATTTCGAATACCGGATTTCACGTTTGCCGAAAATCAAAAAAAGGGAACGCTGTTTATTTCGCTGGAAACGGTGGAAGAGTCGCCAAGCTTATTCCATAAAAAATGCCCGTCTTAATCAACGGGCAAGTAATTGGTATTATAAATTTTATCGAACCAACTTCAACACTTTTCGCATCCCCAGCGCAGGCGAATTAACATCCAAAATGTAAATGCCTTTTGCCATTTTCTGCAATGCCAAATCAAACATATTGCTTCCTCGATTGGCTCCGTATTGAACAGATTTCACCAACTGACCTACGCTATTGTAAATACGAATGGCAATTTCTGTGTTTTGATTTACCACCACATATAATTTAGGATCTACTCCTGCATTATTAAATAACTGAACCATGTTTTCGTATTGAATGGATGAGCTATCAAATTTCACTTCTGTTTGAAACGTTGTTTGTTTTACACAGGTTCCAAAAGTGTACGTGTAAGTGAGTTCGTGTACGCCAACCCCGGCTACTTGTGGATTGAACGTATTGCCCAAAACCCCATCACCAGTTAAAACACCTCCGGGAGGATTGAGGTTAACTAAAACTGGATTGTCGGTATGTAAGTACAAAGGATCTACTCCGGTAATGCTTGGGTTGGTTGATGGTGCTACCACTGCGGTAACGGCTATTCTGGAACCATCATTGCAAGTTTGTGAAATGCCCTCAATTTGCCAATTGTAGAAGAATGGATAAGCATTGTCTCCCAATGACGATCCTACAATATTCGCAATTGCATTTAATTTATATGGATACCCAATATTTGAACTAGCAGTTGTGTTGGCATAAAGACCTGGCGCTGTGGCTTGTCCCGTATTAACGCCCAACTGTAAGTTAAGTCCAGAGGGTACATAGAAATTCAAATCTACCTGTTGCGTTCCCGCTTGCAATACCACGGCTTTTTCAATCAATACATTGCCGTAAATATCTCTCAATTGAATGTAACGTATACCCGCAGCAATAGCATTAACTGTAACTGATTTCAATTTAAAGGGAAGAAATGCATTGAAGATTAAATAATCTTCACTAGAGGTTGTGAAATTTCCTGCTGGTGTAAAATTGGGATTGCGGGCACCTAAAGAATCTGCATAACTAGGTGGTTGATCGGCAACATAAAATGTAGTGGATGAAGCCAATGTTCCAGTTTGAAATGTATTGCCAACATGAAGTAAGTTACCGCCTGTTGGCGCATCGTACCAATGAGCATTACCACTAGCATAGAGCTGAGCTGTTGATCCGATACAAACGGTGTCTTGTCTTGTTTCGGCAGGATATGAACTGGCACCTGCTGTAAAAACATCCAACGTATCACTGGTAGTTACCCCACATGGTGTGGTTGCCCTAACCCAATATCTTCCAGCTTGATGTACCGTAATATCTTGACTTGTTTTTCCATTGCTCCACACATAATTTGATGCGCCGCTGGCATGCAAAGTCAAACTATCTCCAGTACACATTACATCCCCTTTCTTGCTAAAGATATATGCGTAAGGTCCAGTGTTGGTCGTACGTTGATGAATTAATGTTGTTTTGGCAGCAAGCCAGTTGTTGGTTTCATTCATCTCTAAGAAATGATTATCCGGGTCAATTTGAACCACTACATGATAATCACCGTTACATGCCTCGTAAGGCACTTTTACAAAGCTCTCGTCTAAATATTGTCCGTAAATATCCACCTTGCCCACACTAATTCCTTGTAATGCATTTCCGCAATTGTATCCACCACCTAATCCATAATTTCTAACGGCATTGTTGTTTAAAACATTACCATTCATATCCACACAATCGCCCAATGCACCCGAACATGTGGTTAAGTCGATTAAGCAAAAACTCACTTTAATACCGCTGTTTACAATTGGCCATTT
Organism: uncultured Bacteroidota bacterium; assembly: GCA_903871575.1. GTDB lineage: Bacteria > Bacteroidota > Bacteroidia > Chitinophagales > Chitinophagaceae > Ferruginibacter. The sequence continues at coordinate 7,934 of CAIQHJ010000274.1, read as the reverse complement.
CAAAGTATCTGCAACTGAAATGTCTCTTAATCTTAATGTATACAAGCCCCAGCTATCAATGTGTAAGTGACCATGTGCAGGGTGATATTGCATAAATCCTGCCGGACGAAGTTGGTATTGAAACTGATCATTTACTTTGTGATAAATGCGTTGATTGATTAATCTTTTTGGGAAAGATCCATCTGGACACATAAAGTTAGAAGCAGGGAAAAAATCGCGCAAGGTATCACCACCGCATATGTAATCGTTTGTAGGCGTAATTTCCATTGGGCCAAAACCGACATTGGGTGTAGATACATCCAATCTAACCAAGCCTTTATTTATTCCCGTAATGAGTTGATCGTATTCTGTCCAGCCATGGGTTGCATTCAATGTTGTTTTGCCAGCCAAAATATCAGGAAGCAAATAACAATCGGTAGCGCTTGGTGTTGGACAACCACAACCGGAAGCATTGCCATTGCTGCATATCGTTGAAACCGTAGCACAGATTGAAAAAGTTCCATTTCCATCGCCGCCATATTCCCAAAAGCGAATATAAACCGTACTGCCTGGTATTAAACCAGATTTAGTAATGTAGGGCATTAGTCCATTTGGTCCACCATCATCATCACAAGCTACTTCAGTAAGTGAACCGCAGCTTCCTGTATATAGCGCCATTACACCATCTGTTACAACGCCAACATTGGTGGTGATGTCTATATTTCCACTGGTAGGAACAACCAACTTAAACCACACATCTCCTCCATTGAATGTTCCGCCACATCCCGGATCTGCAACACCTGCTGTAGTTGTTGCATTTTCATTGGTATATTGTACATAATTACAATTAGCAGTAACTGGTAGCAATATCGCGTTTTCGCAATCATCATTTACAGGCGCTTGAGCTACTGCTATCTGATTGATGCAACAAAAAACAAGAAGGGCTGAAAATATTTTTTTCATGTTTAGATGAATTTATCATTCTAAGATATGATTTAAAAATGTATTGGCACAAAAAAAAACCATAGCGTTTACTATGGTTTTAATATGGATATTTTGATGTTTAGTTTAAGCTTCTAAAATCTACCGGTACCAACTTGCTTACACCCGCTTCTTGCATGGTTACTCCATAAATTACATCTACGGCACTCATGGTCATTTTGTTGTGTGTAACAATGATAAACTGCGAATTTTCACTGAATTGTTTAATCATGTTGGTGAACTTTCCAACGTTGGCATCATCCAATGGTGCATCCACCTCATCCAAAATACAGAAAGGTGCTGGCTTAATGAGATAGATAGCAAACAACAAAGCTGTGGCCGTTAGGGTTTTCTCGCCCCCACTCAACTGACCAATGCTGCTTGGTCTTTTTCCTTTGGGCTTGGCAACAATATCTATTCCGGTTTCAGCCAAATTTTCGGGATCAACCAAAATCATATCTGCAGTATCCTCTTCAGTAAACAATGCCTTGAATACTTTTTGAAAATTCTCTCTTGTTTTATTGAATGTTTCCAAAAATTGCTGATTGGCTGTGGCTTCCACTTCCTGAATGGTTTGCATCAAACTATCTTTCGCCGTAACCAAATCGTTTTTTTGTTCCAAAATAAATTCATAGCGCTTCTTCATTTCGGTGTACGCTTCAATGGCTGTTGGGTTTACCTCACCCATATTTTCCAATCGCTTTTTCATGCGATCGTTTTTTTCAGTCAACTCTTCTAAAGGAACGGTGGTTGTTCTGGGTTCATCAATAATGGCATCCAAATCAACCTTAAATTCTACACTCAGCCTTTCTTTCATTCCGGCCAATTGAAGTTTTAGTTCTGTAAGTCGATCTTTAATTTCATTCAATAGGTTATCGATACCTTCTTTGGATTTTTGTTTCAAGCGTAAAGCACTTTCTTTTTCTGCCAATGCGTTGCGTTGATTGTAATATTCCTGATCCAATTCGTTTAATCTTTTTTCTTCTATTTCTTTATTCTTCAACAACTCAATCAACTCCAACTGAACAGCTTTCAAAAGCACATCTGTACTTTCGATATTTGTAACGGCATCGTCTAGTTGCTTTTTACTGCTTTCAACTTGCAACACCAATTCATTGAGCTGCTTGCTTTTGAAATCGTGCTCTTGTTGAATAGCAAGAATTCTGCTTTGCTGCTTGGTGAACAACAAATTACCATCATTGTAAGATATATTGGCTGCATTATATGATTGTTCACTTTCGCCATATGCATTTTCTACTACAAGGATGTTGGCCTGTGCTTCAACAATTTCGAGATTCAGTCTTTGTAAATCTTCGCGGGTTTGAGCAATGTCGTTTTGGTTTTTGGCCAATTGGGATGACAGCTCGTTCAAACGGTTTTCTGCCACCGTATTTTGATGGCTGATGTTTTCTATTTTATTTTGAAAAGCAAAAACCTGGTTGGTGAGTGCGCTAATTTCCTGCTCTGTTTGTTTGATGGCATTTTCTTTCAATTGTGTATTGAAAGCTATCACTTCATTGTGCTTTTCTTGAATGGTTTGTTTCAATTGATCAACCACTTTGGTTTGTGTATCGATTTCAACCATTAATTTTTCTAAGTTCTTGGCCCTACCTATTTTTTTACCTTCAAACAAGCCAACACTTCCACCGGTAATTGAATATTTACCTTTTACATATTTACCGGTTTTTTCTAAAATGATGACATCCGATGTTTCAACCAAAGCAGCTTCAGATTCAGCTATAAACACATTTCCAAGCAAGTGCTGAGCCAGATTGCTGTATTGTTGGTCAACTTCAATAACATCAATTGCCCTAATGGTATCTGCGGGCTGATTACATGTGGCAATGCCTTTGAATTGATCGAGTAAAAAGAAATTGGCTTTGCCTTTTTTATTGTTGTCTAGCAAATGAATAGCGGCTAACCCTTCCTGTAAGTTATTAACCACATAATAATTGAGGTATTGATCCAATACATTTTCTACAGCTGCACGATAATCCGCTTTCACATAAATGATATCCGACAACAATGGCGCTTGATGATTCCAACCAGTATTCTTGTGCAAGAACTTCACACTCTCTGGATAGCCTTCCATTGAATCGACAAGACTTTTTAAAAGATCGTGTTCATTTTTCTTCGCATCCAACTTTCTATTTTCATCAGCCAAATTGCTGCGCAAACCTTCCAAAACGCTTTGTGTTTGAAAAATTTGTTCTTTGGTAAATTCATGTTGTGCTTGCAATTGTTGCAAACTCAATTGCTTTTCTTGTAATGATTTTTCCTTCTCTGTCTTTTCTTTTTCTAGTTGATTGATTTGATCAATGCGTTGCAATTTTTCATCTGCCATCAACTGAATGCTTCGTTGCAAATTCTGAATAGACGTATCGGCAATCGCAACTTTTTTCTCAGCGTCAAACTGATTGCGCTGTATGAATTGATGGCCTTTTCTTATTTCATCAAGTGCAATTCGTTGGTTGTCAAAAATTGCTCTTTTTTCTTCTACAGCAGATTTCAATTCAGCTTGCGATGTTTCGAGCTGCGTCAATTTAGATTGTTCTTCTACAATTTGGTTGCTGGTAAAAAGAATACTTTCTTCCAATCCTTTCATTTGACCAGAAGATTTCTGAAGAAATTCGTCTAAGCTAATTTGTCTTTCTGTGAGGTGTTGTAATTTTTGAGCGGCTAAGCTTTTTTCGTTTTCTTTTCCTCTCACTACATCCAACATTTCATTGTATTGCTGCTGCAATGTTTGCAACGTATTTTCTTTCTCAATGAAAGCCAATTTCTCTTTTTCTAAAGCAGCATCTTCCATCGCAATCGCAGTTTCCAATTCGATCCGCTTATCCACCTCTTCTTGCTGTTGCTTATTTAAATCTCGGTAAGTAATGTTGAATCCCTCCAATGCGGCTTTCGCCAATTCAATGCTGATTTCTTTGTATTCTTTTTTTATTTCAAAATACTTTTCAGCTTTCTTTGCCTGGCTTTCTAAACTTTTCAATTGATTGTTGATTTCAAAAAGCAAATCTTCAATCCTTGCTAAATCTTGCTCAGCCGCATCCAATTTTAACTTGGCTTCTTTTTTTCTTGTTTTGTAGATGGTAATGCCAGCCGCTTGTTCCAACATTTTCCTACGACTGTTTTCCTTATCCTTGATGATGTCATCCACCATGCCCAATTCTATGATCGCATAGCTATCTGTGCTTACGCCTGTATCCATAAAAAGATTATGAATATCCTTCAACCTACATGTAACATCATTTAAGCGATACTCACTTTCGCCACTTTTATAATACTTGCGAGAAATGGTAACGGTATTGAATTCGGTGGGCAATAGATTTTTGGTATTTTCAAAAGTCAAGCTCACTTCAGCTAATCCGCTGGCACTTCTCGTCTTGCTGCCATTGAACACCAGACTTTCTAAATTCTCACTTCTTAAATTGCTGATTTTATGTTCGCCAATCACCCAACGAATGCTATCAATAATATTGCTTTTGCCACAACCATTTGGTCCAATAACGCCGGTAATTCCTTCGTCAAAATGAAGTACCGTTTTGTCGGCAAAACTTTTAAACCCTTTGATTTCTAGACTCTTTAATCGCACTTTTCTAATTATTTTTTAGGCGACAAACCTACGAGAATTTGAGCGATTTTGACCGTTAAAACAAAAGATTATTACTGTTGTTGATAAGTTGCAATCAGAATCGCGTAACATATTTGTTTTTTGATGATTTTGTCAATTACAAAAAATAAAATTGCGCACTAAAAAGTGGAAAAACCGCATATTATCCACAGGTTATTCACAATTCAAAAAAAATAAAACATTCCAAAAAATTCGAAGAGCGCACCAGCCGACTTACATTCGCATATCAAAAATCTCTGCACGCATTCAATTTTTTGAGTGGATGTTAATTTTTGAAACAATGACAACGCCATAATTAAAATTAAAGATCGATATGAAAGGTACATTACTTGCTTTTTTTACGCTTACAAGTGCAGTTTGCTTTGCGCAACCTAAAGTCTATACACAAGCTATCATTAACACCACAACCAATGTGATTGCACCTGAAGAAGAAGACGTGCAAGACTTGGGTAGAGGGCAAGATGGCGGTGGACGTGGTGGCATGAATTTCAGAAACATGATGGACGGCGAAACAAAATTTGTTACCGTTTTAAAAAACGACCTCGTTAAAACTGCTATACGTTCAGAGATGGGCAAGTCTACGATATACAGAGACAACAGCAAAAAAATAACGACCACCATTTTACAAATGATGGGCAATGAATCTGGTTTTTTTGTATCCGATGAAGAGCAGGTAGCTATGCAAAAAAGACGCGACAGCATGATGGCAGAACGCAGAAAAAAAGACACATCATCCAAAACCAACAACAACTTCGACAGAGAAAAAACAGCGCCACAAACAGAAATTGTGTATACCGACGAAACCAAAAAAATAGCCGGCTATGTATGTAAGAAAGGCTTTCTAATAACCACGCGTTTTTTGGGAGCAAAAGATACTGCCAACATTTGGGTAGCACCAGATTTCAAGATCCAAAACCTTTTATCTACAGGCAGTATCACGGGTATGCCAGGAATGGGAAATATGGGTGGCTTAAACGGCTTGGATAAAATTGAAGGTTTTTTAATGCGCTATGAAATGAAAATGCGCAGAGGCAGACGCATGGAAGTTGAAGTAACCAAAGTTGATTTGGATGCTAAAATCGACGACAAAGAATTTGAAGTGCCAACAGATATAGAAATTAAGCCAATGAGAGAAATGCAAAATATGTTTGGCGGCAATGGCATGCAACGTGGCGGCAGGGATTAATTATGCTTTACTGCCCTTGGTTGAAATTGCGTTTCAAAATGGAGTACACTGCTGTGCTGATAAATTTCCCATTGAAAAACTCGTTTTCAATGAAATGAGCTTCTTTTACGAAACCGTTTTTATACAACACTTTTTCTGATGCTACATTCTCAGGCTCAATAATGGCTTCTACTGAATGCAATGCTAGTGTTTGAAATCCAAAAGTCAATACAGCAGGTATTGCTTCTGTTATAATTCCTTTGCCCCAAAACGCAGGCATTAACATATATCCAATTTCAGACCGATAATTTTCTTGTTGTATTCGATAGAGTCCAATTAGGCCAATAAGTGCTGTAGAACCCTTCAACGAAATAGCCCAATTTATTCCTTCATTGCTTTCTATTTTATCTTCCATCATTTTAATAACGGCAATGGCATCGTCTATATTTTCGGCTAACGGACGTGACACATATTTCATTGTTTCGGGATTGCTACGAAGTTGAAACATAGCCTCGGCGTCACTCATTTGTACTTGCCTAAGTTTTAATCGACTAGTTTCCAAAATCGGAAATGGATGGAAGTTGATCTGCATCATGTAGAAGATTTGTGGCCTTGTATGTTGAAAAAAAAGCCGTTCAACAACTGGAACGGCTTGTACGATTAAACAATTATAGCATTATAATTTATCAGCTGCAGCGTATTTCTTTTCGTATTCTGCTGCTTTTGCCGGATTCTTTTTTAAGGTATAAATATCACTCAAATAACCCAACACAATTTTATAATTCGCCTTTTGCAAATTTGTTTTGTTGGAAATAGATTCAAAATATTTCACAGCCATTTCGCTGTAACTAATGCATTCGTCCATTGCTCTATTGGATGCGGCTTTTAGGTCGCTTTTCTTTTTAATGTCATCTCCTTTTGGAACTTTAATGGCATTGGTTGCGTTAACCAATTCTGATGACATATTGTACAAATGATTACACATCAAAACGTTGGCGGTATTGTCGTCTTTTTCTAACGAAATTGTATTTTTCAAACTCGCTGTCAATTTCTTTGCTACCATTGAATCACCAGCTTGTTTGGCGTCTTTGCCATATAAACTGTTGTACAATTCAACTGCATAATTGTAAGACATCACAAAGTTGGTTGGATTTTCGGCAATCAATTGTTCGTATTTTGCCATCAAAGCAGCTGGATCGCCTTTCTTACTTGTATATCTTAAGGATAATTCCATCCAATAATCGTAGGTTGGATAAGCTTTTTTTGCTTTAGCCAACACTTCATTCATCGCTGATTCATTGTCTGATTTTGAATAATATTCTGCTACATATTCGTAAATATCACGGTAATCACTACCTGTAACGCCAGCATTAATAATTTTCATGTAATACGCAATCGCTTCTGGTTCTTTTTTAGCTTGGATAGCCGATGCGCCAATGTTCATAATTAAAGAAGTATCCAATACAGATAACTTTGCATCCGTGTAGGTGTATTTTTTTTCTAGGATAAAATCTTTCACATCGTTTGCCCATTTGAATGCGGTTAATGCGCCATCATAATTTTTGGCGTTGAATTCTTTCGCGCCCAAATCATAAAATCCGTAATAAACGTTTAAATACGACACATGTGCTTCCAATGCAAGAAAAACATCTTTCTTGTCTAGTTTTTGATTTTCTTGAAAGGCGGCAAATGCATCTTTTCTCAACGCCAACAATTCAGATTGTGGCACAGTGCTGTCGTTGGATAAAGCATTGTAAATTCTTCCTTTGTAGTACCATGCTTCAGCATCTGTTGCTTTCTTTGGATTTGATAAATATTTATCGATAGCGGTTTTGGCTTCTTTGTATTTGAACTCACCCATCAAATCATTGATGGATTCTAGGTTTTGAGACATGGCTGCAAATGCAAAAACCAGCATGGTAAGGGAAAGAAAAAACTTTTTCATTTTATTAATTTTGATTGAATTTAGATGCGTAAAGATATTAGTTTAGACCGTCATAATCAAAATGTAGGATAAAATCCCACAGTTATTTTGACAAGTCCCAACAAAAAAAAGTTATACATTTACAACTTGATTAGTCAAGAAACGATACAACAAATACAAAGCCGCATCGACATCATAGATATCGTTGGTACTTTTGTAAAGCTTAAAAAAAGAGGCGCCAATTATTT
>CAIQHJ010000273.1 GCA_903871575.1 uncultured Bacteroidota bacterium | reverse complement strand
GGTTCTTTCTCCAAACAAACTACTGCCCAAACGAATGAGGTTGCTGCCGGATGCTATAGCTTCCTGGTAATCGCCGCTCATACCCATGCTCAAGATTTTTTTTGAAGGTTGCAGATTTTCAAATAAATGATTTAAATAATTAAATTCTGTGCACACCAGCTGTTTATTATTACTGAAACTTGCCATCCCCATGAGGCCATTGATGTTAACGAAGTCGAGCGATTCTGCTGTGTGTAAAGCTTGTAGCAATTCGTTTTCGTCCATGCCAAATTTGCTTTCTTCCTTTGCGATGTACACTTGAAGCAAGCAATTGATTTTTCTATTGATTTTTCGTCCTTGTTTGTTGATTTCTAGCAATAATTTTTCGCTGTCAACACCATGAATGAGGTGTACAAAAGGGGTGATGTATTTGACTTTGTTGGATTGAAGATGACCGATGAAATGCCAGCGAATGTCTTTTGGAAGTGCCGCTTGTTTTTCAATCAGTTCTTGAACATAATTCTCTCCAAAATCCCGAACGCCCGCATCATAGGCTTCTCTGAGGTCTGCAATTGGCTTAGTTTTGGAAACGGCTACAATCGTAATGTTTGCAGGGACTTGTTGGCTAAGTAATTGATATTTTTCTGTGTTAAATGACATGAGTGAATTAAAATGAAAGGGATGGAGGATGCTGGATATACTGGATATGCTAGATAGGCTGGATATGCTGGATATGCTGGATATGCTGGATAGGCTGGATAGGCTGGATAGGCTGGATAGGCTTTCTCAACACCAAACCCCAAACAACAAACAACAAACCATAAACCCCAAACGCCAAACAAACAACGCCAAACCCCAAATATCACTATTTAAGTATTGTTCTGCTTATCACAATCCGTTGTACTTCGCTGGTTCCTTCGTAAATCTGGGTGATTTTTGCATCGCGCATCAATCGTTCTACATGGTATTCTTTTACAAATCCATAGCCACCATGAATTTGAACGGCTTCTGTTGTGGTCCACATGGCGGTTTCGCTGCTGTATACTTTTGCCATCGAACTGCTCAATGTATAGTCGATATGATTGTCTTTTTCCCAAGCAGATTTTAAACAAAGCAATCTGGATGTTTCTATTTTGGTGGCCATATCAGCTAACTTAAACTGAATGATTTGATGGTTCATGATTTCTGTACCAAATGCCTTGCGTTGTTTGCTATAGGCCAACGCCAGCTCGTAAGCACCACTTGCAATACCCAATGCTTGAGATGCAATGCCAATTCTTCCACCAGCTAAGGTCTTCATCGCGAATTTAAATCCAAATCCATCATCTCCAATTCTATTGGCTTTTGGAACTTTTACATCATTAAACAAAATGGTATGCGTATCGCTTCCTCTAATGCCCAATTTGTTTTCTTTGGCACCAACAATCACACCATCCCATTTTTTCTCTACAATAAAAGCGTTGATACCGCGACTGCCTTTTGAAGCATCTGTTTGTGCAATAACCAAATAAACACTCGCACTATTGCCGTTGGTAATCCAATTTTTTGTTCCATTTAAAAGATAATAATCGCCTTTGTCTTCTGCAGTAGTACTTTGTGAAGTCGCGTCACTTCCGGCTTCTGGCTCACTCAACAAAAATGCACCAATATACAACTCATTGTCTTTTTTCCCTTGAGCCAAAGGAACGAGATATTGTTGCTTCTGTTCTTCATTTGCATATTCTTGCAAACCATAACATACCAAGCTGTTGTTTACACTCATGCACACACTCACACTTGAATCTACTTTACTGATTTCTTCCATTGCTAAAACATAGCTCACTGTGTCCAATCCACTACCACCATATTCTGGTTTTACCATCATGCCCATAAAGCCCAAATCGGCTAGTTTTTCTATTTGCTCCTTAGGGAATTGTTGATGTTCGTCTCTCTCAATAACGCCAGCTAAACATTCGTTTTGTGCAAAATCTCTTGCTGCCTGTTGAATCATCAATTGCTCTTCTGTAAGTTGGAAATTCATGTTTTTTGATTTGTTGCAAAAATATGATTTGTATTCGAATCGGTGTTGTTCTAATCCGATTTTAAAACGTTTCTGTTATAGAGATATTACTATCTTTATCAAAACGCTCCATTATCGGTTGGATTTATGATTTATTTTCCTTTTAAATAAAGAAAATTGAACACTGTTACACAAAATTTAAAAATTCAAAAATACATCGCAGGCATTTCTGTATGTTTACTTTTGATAAAATTGTTGGCATGGTATGTGACCAATTCGGTTGCCATTTTAACGGATGCTTTAGAGAGCATTGTAAATGTGGTGGCTGGGTTTATAGGTTTATATAGTTTGAGTTTATCTGCAAAACCCAGAGATGCCGAACATCCTTATGGACATGGCAAAGTAGAATTTATTTCCGCTGCAATAGAAGGTATTTTGATTAGCGTTGCCGGTATTTTCATCATCAGAGAAGCAATTTTAAATTTAAGTCATCCACATGTCATTCGGAAGTTAGACAATGGAATTTACCTGGTGCTCATCACCGCCGCTATCAATTATGCAGCAGGGTTGTATTGTGTTAAACAAGGAAATAAAACACGTTCGCTGGCGATGATTGCTAGTGGTAAACATTTAATTTCCGACACCTACACAACCTTGGGTATTATAGTAGGTTTGGCTTTGATGTTTTGGACAAATCAATTGTGGATTGATAGTGTTGTTGCCATCGTTTTTGCATTCATTGTTTTTTACACAGGGTTTAAAATCATTAGAAGTTCTGTTGCAGGCATGATGGATGAAGCGGATAAAGATTTATTGGCGAATCTGGTTGATTTTTTAAATACCCATCGAACAGAAAATTGGGTAGATGTTCATAATCTTCGGGTGATAAAGTACGGATCAATGATGCATGTGGATTGTCACCTTACGGTGCCCTGGTATTTTAATGTACATGAAGCACATCAAGAAATTGACAAGTTAAGTGAGTTGGTAGCCATGCATTTTGGCAATAGGGTAGAGTTGTTTATTCATTCTGATGGTTGTTTGGATTTCTCTTGCAACATCTGCAGCAAAGCATCATGTTCGGAGAGAAAGCATGCTTTTCAAAAACAAATTCAATGGAGCATGCAAAATGTACTTTCCAATAATAAACATCAGTTGAATACGCAATAATGATTAATCCAACAATTTAGCCACGCCGAATGCAGCTCCTGCGGCCAAGGCACCGATAAGGGTTACACGCAATGCGCCCAACCAAGGATTGACACCAGTTATTTTACTTTTGAAAAATCCAAAAATAAATAGAAAGACCAATGTTGCAGCAATAGAAAATTGTAATGCCTCTATTGCGTCGCTCACAAAAAAATATGGACTCAACGGAATGATACCGCCGGCGATGTAAGAAATTCCAATGTTTAAGGCACTTTTGGTTGCTCTTTTAGGATCTGGTTTTTCCAAACCCAATTCGTATTTCATCATAAAATCAACCCATCTGTCTTTATCCTGTGCAATTTCCTCGGTTGCTTTTTCTTGCAAATCTTTGCTAAGGCCTATGCTGGCAAAGAAAGCTTTGGTTTCTTCAATTTCTTTATGTCTTAAGTGTTCAATTTCGTCATATTCTCTTTTTACTTCGCTGGCATAATGGTCTTGTTCTGTTTTTCCGGCAAGATAACCCCCAAGTCCCATAGCAATGCTGCCTGCTGCGATTTCTGCAATACCTGCGATGACGATGATGCTGCTATTGTCGACAGCACCACTTAAACCCGCAGCCAATGCAAATGGTACGGTTAGCCCATCGCTCATGCCAATGACCACATCTCTGAGTAAATCGGAGCTTTGCAAATGAGATTCTAAATGGTCGTGATGTAAGTGTGTGTCCATGGTTTTTATTTTAAAATTGTTAAACTCTGCTCAATGATTTTTACCGATTCTTTGATTTGAGCAGCTGTAATGATCAATGGCGGAGCGAATCGAATTTTATCTCCGTGAGTGGGCTTAGCCAACATTCCATTTTTTTTTGAGTTCCATGCAAAGCATCCAGGCTGCATCAGGGTTTTCGTGTTTAATAACAATGGCATTTAGCAACCCACGGCCACGAATACACGAAATAAAAGGCGACGACAAGGCCGACAATTCATTTCTAAATAAAGCGCCCATCGAAGCTGCATTTTCCGACATGTTTTCTTTTTTCAACACCTCTAAAGCGGCCATGGCTACTTTGCAGGCCAGTGGATTTCCGCCATAGGTACTCCCATGTTCGCCCGGTTGAATGGTGAGCATCACTTCATCATTTGCCAACACTGCACTGATGGGCAAGGTGCCACCACTAAGGGCTTTTCCTAAAATTAAAATATCTGGCTTTACACCTTCATGATCACAGGCTAACATCAAGCCTGTGCGAGACAATCCGGTTTGAATTTCATCGGCAATCATCAACACATTATGGGTTGAGCACAACTTGCGAACGCCAGCAATATAGCCGTCATCGGGCACTACAACACCCGCTTCTCCCTGAATGGGTTCAAACATGAAAGCAGCTACACATGGGTCTTGTAGCGCTTGTTCCAATGCATGTAAATCGTTGTAAGGAATGACTTCAAACCCTGGCATGAATGGTCCGAAGTTCTCATAACTGCTAGGGTCT
>CAIQHJ010000272.1 GCA_903871575.1 uncultured Bacteroidota bacterium | reverse complement strand
TGGTGGTTCATTAAAAGGCACATTAAACGTAACTGCAGGATTGGGTGGAATGGGCGGTGCGCAACCATTGGCAATTACCATGAATGAAGGTGTAGCACTTGTTGCAGAAGTAGAGGAGTGGAGAATAGACAAAAGATTAGAAACAAAATACCTCGACGAAAAATATTTGGATATTGATGAAGCTATTGACAAAGCACTTCAATATAAATTGGAAGGAAAGGCAATAAGCATTGGGGTTTTATGTAATGCCGTAAACTTGTTATCGAGATTGATAGAGCGCAATGTAGTGCCTGATACTTTAACCGACCAAACCAGTGCGCATGATCCATTGATTGGTTACATTCCACATCATCTAACCAATGAAGAAGCGAATACACTTAGAAGCGAAAATCCAGAAGAATACATCAAACTCAGTTATCAAAGTATGCGTTTGCATGTTGAATTGATGTTGCAATTGCAAACCATGGGTGCTGTTACTTTTGATTATGGAAACAACATCAGAGCCAGAGCTAAGGAACAGGGACTGGAAAATGCATTTGATTTTCCTGGCTTTGTACCTGCTTATATTCGTCCATTGTTTTGTGAAGGGAAAGGTCCGTTTAGATGGGCCGCACTTAGTGGAGATCCAGACGACATCCGTGTTACAGATGAATTAATGATGGAACTTTTCCCAGATAATGCTGGTATGATTCGTTGGATGAAAATGGCAAAAGAAAAAATTGCATTTCAAGGGTTACCGGCTCGCATCTGCTGGATTGGTCAGGGAGAAAGGGAAAAAGCGGGCATGGCATTTAATGAATTGGTGAGAACAGGAAAAGTAAAAGCCCCCATTGTAATTGGAAGAGATCATTTAGATACAGGTTCTGTGGCAAGTCCTAATCGTGAGACGGAAGCGATGCTTGATGGAAGTGATGCGGTTGCAGACTGGCCAATTTTAAATGCATTGGTAAACACAGCAGGAGGGGCAAGTTGGGTGTCGTTGCACCATGGTGGTGGTGTTGGTATGGGCTATAGCATTCACTCCGGAATGGTAATCGTAGCTGATGGAACAGACGATGCCAAAGCAAGATTAAGCAGGGTGTTGAGAAACGATCCGGGAATGGGCGTTATCAGACATGCAGATGCTGGTTATGAAATTGCAATTCAAACAGCACATAAACATCACTTGGATATCAAAGAAAGATTATAAAAAAAATGGGACTTTTTAAAGTCCCATTTTTTGTAGTTTCAACTGCAATTAAAAATTCAAGCCTACTCCTACATTTACATCCAATGCGCCCATTTTTTGAGTAACAGAAACATCCTCTGACGCAATGGAAAATTTCCAATTGGGTTTCATGAAGTTGTAATCTACATTGGCAAGCAAAAATGCCATGTCTGAAAAGTTATACCTGAGGTTTGATCCCAATTGCCAGGTAAAAGCATCTGCCCATTTATCTGGTGTAGAAACCACATCGATTCCTTCAATTTTATATCGAATTACAGGCATGTTGGCTCTTGCAAATCCACCTAGTATTTTAAAATCCAACAAAACTTTGTCTGTAAGATTAACTGTTGCCATTGGCCCAAGATGTATTCCCCAATACTGCCAATGATCTGCT
>CAIQHJ010000271.1 GCA_903871575.1 uncultured Bacteroidota bacterium | reverse complement strand
ATGTAAAATAAAAAACAGTAAGAAAATTCATACCGACGATATCATTAAAATAGTCTTTTTTGAAACTTAATAATAAACTCATGGTATGATTGAATGATAATGTCCGACTGTTGCTTTATGAACTGGCCGTATCTTTTTTGGTATAGCTGCCGTTTTGTTCCATTATTAAAAATATCACCGTTAATAGTACAGCAAAGCACAATGAAAATACAATGGCCGTTTTGAGCCTGCTCATCTTTACCCGCTCCATCGGATAATCTGCATAGTCAATAATTTGTAGTAATGGCGTGTTGATTAAATATTGAAAACGAGCAATTTCTAAATTTTTATACATCTCACTGTAGGCCGTGCTGTACAATTCGATGTTGGTATGTTGTTTTATAATGGGCACTTGCGAATATTCAAACACCGGATTGATGTTGGCATCTTTCACTTCAGCTCTGCTCGAAATGCTGGAGTATAATCCATCTTTTACAGATGCAATTCTGTTCTCCAAGGCTTCCAATGTAATCTTGGCTTTTTTAGTTTTGAGTTCGATGTAAAAAATATTGGTCTCTGTAATCAATCGATCGGTGAGGTCTTTCGAAAATCGTTCACTTGGACTTTTAATATTGATCTCGTAAATATTGTATTTTCTGTCTGGCTTTTCTACATTGATGTTTTCCTTCACCATCTCTGTATAAATCAATCTCAACACACTATCTTGTAAATAAGAAAATTGATTTCTGTTTTGAAACGCAGGGAAATGTATGTTGGCTACCTTGGGATGAAATTGCTTTCTGCCTTTGATGTTCATGTAATATTCAATCAACGTGTAGGGCTTGTTGTCTATCGTGTCTACACTCAATAAAACCCTTTCCACCATGCGTCTGCTTCTGATGATTTCTATGATATTATCGCCACCAAAAACATTCACATTCGAACCCAAGGAAAGACCAAATTGAGAAGCCAAACTATTTAAACTCGTTTCCGATCCACTGCCATCATCTAAAGCAAATGTTAATCGGCTTTTAAACTGGGGTGTTTGAAATTGGGCATATAAAAAACCCAATACCGCAAACACCAACCCTCCTAGCAAATACATCCACCACCTTTTTTTTAAAAACAACAATTTCTTGCCGAACATCGATTCAACATATTGTGTTTCTGTTAGATTTTCATTTGATGAACTCATGTGCAATAAATTAATTTTTCAATGCAGTCAATAACACATTGGCCACAATTCCTAAAGCCGATACCATCAATGCCAATTCTCCCATGCCAATTTTATTTCGATTGTCTTTGTTTTTTTGTGGCACAAATATTTCTGCTCTCGATACCAATTTTGGATATTTTTTTATCCCGAAAAAGGATTTAACCGGCATCACTTTCCCATTGGGATAAATAATCAATGTCTTTACTTTTCTTGCAGAACCCATAAAGCCACCCGCTTGATTGATATAATATTTGGCCGATTTATTTTTTTGATATGAAATGATGGTGGGATAAAACACCTCACCCGAAACCTTTACCAAGTTGTTGTTTTTGTAAACGGTGAGGATATCGCCATCTTCCAAATATAAATTGTCATAATTGTCTTTATTCTCTCGTATTGCAGCCAAATCCACAGTTATGAGTTCATAGGCACTATACAATTCGTTTTTCAACTGCTGATTGGAAGCAATGCTGTCTAAATCGATGTTTAATAATCTTTGAAACAGCATCTCTCGTTCTGTAACGGTAAAAGAAGAATTTCTTTTGCGTCTAATCATTACCGTACTGCTATCTGCACTGGCTTTAAAACCACCAACCCGGTTGAGGATATCTGATATTTTATCGCCACTTTTTTGTAAGTTGTATTTTCCAGGGGTTAAAACTTCTCCCAATACAATTACCGTTCTTTGACTGATAACGCCTGGTACAATTTTTACGGTTACGATATCAAATGGTTCCAACACAATTTCTTCACCGGCCTTTCCTGCTGCTGCAACATTGATGTTAAACGTTTCTGCTTCATCGAAATTCAAAGTGTTGGATTCTGCTTTCTTTTTTCTTCTCGAAATCTCAATGGTTGTGGAATCGCCAAATTCATTGATACCACCCGCTTCCAGCAACAACTCTTTTATGGTAATGTTATCTCGCCATTGGTATTTGCCCGCCTTTCTTACATTTCCTTGTATAGATATAAATTGATTGTCTTTGAAATCAAATATCGAATACACATGCACCGAATCTCCTTTTGAAATAAAAAAATCGGTTTGATCATTTAATACAGAATCCAATCCAACCGAATAAATTGATGGCAATTTTCCTTTTTCTGTTCTATAAACATTCACACGCTCCATGTAGGCATCTTCCAAAACACCACCTACCTTCTCAATCAGCTTTTTTAAAGTCAATTGATTGTTGGCCTCGTATGTTCCTGGCCGAAATACAGATCCCGTAATCGTTACTTTGTCGAGTACAATATTCTGTAATTTGTTGACAAAATATTCATCGCCCGATTTTATTTCAAATGATTGAAAGGCTGTATTAGCAATGTCTATTACTTTCCTTTCGTTTTCCGAAACCCTTGTTACCACTACATTATTCTTATAGGCCAATTCATTAAAACTACCGCAATAGCTTAGTAATTTATCTACTTTTTCTCCCGGTAATATTTCGTAACGCCCTTGTCTTTTGATGTTGCCGCTAATCTTTACCCTGTTCTCATAATACGGAATGCGCACCACATCACCCTCTTGTAAAAGGATGTTGTCTTTCTGACTGCCGCTGGTTAAAAATGCATATAAATCAGCTTTTCTGATTACTGCATTTCCCCTTACCACTTCAATTTGTCGGAAGCTGCCCATATCGCTTGGACCGCCGCACAAATAAAGTACATTAAACAAAGTGGTTAACGAGGAGACGGTATACGTTCCAGGCTTGTAGGCTTCCCCAATAACGGTTACGCGTATGCTTCTAATTTTACCAAGTTTAATTTGAACTTTTGTTTGTCCGGTTGTAATGGCTCTATAAATCGTGGATGCTAATTTATTTCTGATTTTTTTGGTGGCTTGCTCAATCGTTAATCCATTAACGAAAACAGGACCAACATTGGGGATGTACACTTCGCCACTTTCATTCACTTCTAAGTTGTATTTGATTTCACTGTAGCCATACACATTTACAATCAACTCATCATCGGGGCCCAACACATATGAAGCTGGCGTTGAAATGCGAATATTGGGTTCAAAAACCATACTGCTGTTTAAGAAAAGCTCTGACCCAAAAATAGATTCATCTTTTTTGGCTTTTGCCATCACTGGCAAATCATTGGTGTATTTTCTTTCAGATTTATCGGAGTTTTCGGTTGCGGCGTTGGTCGTTGGCAGTTTGGTATCGGGAGAAATTTGAATCATTCTGTTTTTCAGCTTTTCAATTTCCTCTTTGGAAAGACCTCTAACCTTCAACACATCCAATGCATTTTCGGGGGAAATATTCAATTCATTTATTTTTTTTTGAAAGGCCGAAATGTCTTGATCCGAATAATTGTCAATATTTATAGAAGAGAGATTTCTAAGATCAAAAAGATTGGTTTGTTGAGCGATTGCGCAAAAAGAAAACAACCAAAAGCCAACGATTAAACCCAATCGGAGCAGTACATTTTTCATCAAAAAATTGCTTTATTGAATAATATTATTTGTTTCAGAAAAAAGGTAAAACAATAGTAAAAACGAAGTTACTATATTTTGACTGAAAACGCTTGCAGTAAGGCTTGGCTTTAGAAACGAATGAAATGACTGTTGATATTATTCAAACGATAGGAATGCGAAGCTTATCTTTGCGGCTATGCATTACGCTTCAGTTGAAAATATCACCAAATCTTTTGGTATCAGAACCCTATTTCAAAACATTTCCATCAACATAGAGGAGGGAGATAAGATTGCATTGGTTGCCAGAAATGGATCGGGTAAATCTACACTTATGAAAATCATTGCAGGTTTTGACACACCAGATAGCGGAACCGTTTGGGTGCACAAAGACATCAAAACCGTAATGTTGCAGCAAGACAACGATTTCGATCCGAATAAAAATATTTGGGACAACCTGCTTCGAGTAGATAACCCCGTTTTTAATGTGGTACGTCAGTACGAAGAGTTTCTCGAAAATGGTTCTGAAGACAATGATCATCTGGCCGATTTAATGGCCAATCTTGATGATTTGAATGCTTGGAGTTTTGAAAGTGATTTGAAACAGATTTTGGGGAAATTGAACTTGCATCACCTCAATGAAAAAGTTGGCAACCTCAGCGGCGGACAAAAAAAGCGGGTGGCTTTGGCGCAAGCGCTAATTGAAGCACAGCTGCACGAAGGAAGGTGCCTCCTGATTTTAGATGAGCCCACTAACCACTTGGATGTGTCGATGATTGAATGGTTAGAAGAACATCTGAGCGCGCAAAAAATCACCTTGCTGTTGGTAACGCATGATCGTTATTTTTTAGACGCTGTTTGCAACGAAATTGTTGAAATAGATGAAGAAAAAGTATACGTCTATACCGGCAATTACGATTATTTTCTCGAGCAAAAAAGCTTACGCATCGAAATTCAACAAAGTGAATTGCAAAAAGATAAAAACATTTTCAGAAAAGAACTGGAATGGATGCGCAAACAGCCCAAAGCCAGAACCACCAAAAGCAAAAGCAGACAAGATGCATTTGCCGATGTAGAAGAAAGGGTAAAACAACAAAAAGATGTGGCTGAAGTGAGTTTGCAAGTGAAAATGACGCGTCTGGGTGGAAAGATTCTCGAAATGAAAAAAGTGTATAAAAGCTTTGGCGATTTAAAAATTATGCAGGGCTTTGACTATACTTTTAAACGCGGTGAGCGAATTGGAGTTGTAGGAAAAAACGGTGTGGGTAAATCTACTTTCTTAAAAATAGCCTTGCAACTAGAAGAACCCGATAGCGGTAAAATCAATCATGGCGATACCGTAGTATTTGGAAATTTTAGTCAGGAAGGATTGGTGTACAAAGAAGATAAAAGAGCGATAGAATATGTAAAATCGATGGCCGAGTATTTTCCATTGTCTGATGGCAGTAAAATTTCTGCAAGTCAGTTTATGGAAAAATTTGGGTTTACCGGTGAGCAGCAATATACTTTGCTAAGCAAATTAAGCGGAGGCGAAAAAAGAAGACTGCATTTGATGAGCGTATTGTTTTTGAATCCCAATTTTTTGGTGTTGGATGAGCCGACCAATGATTTGGATTTACAAACACTTCGAACTTTAGAAGAGTTTTTACTCGAATACCCGGGATGTATTTTAATTGTAAGCCACGATAGATATTTCATGGATAGAATGGTAGATCATTTGTTTGCATTTGAAGGCAATGGCATCATTCGCGACTATCCTGGAAATTACACACAATATCGCGAAGCGTTGGCCAAAGGTTTGCTCGATAATCAGTCGCAACAAATCATGAAAGAACAGAAAGAAGAACCAACAGAAAAAATAGCCGCTCCAACCAAAACAGAAACTGGCAAAAAATTATCTTTCAAAGAAAAATTCGAACTCGAATCTTTAGAAAAAGAAATGCCCGAATTGCAAAAAGAAAAACAAATGCTCGAATTAAAAATGAGCAGCAATCTTTCTTACGAAGCTTTGCAAGAAGCAGCTGCCCGAATCAGCAGTATCATTCAAATGTTGGATGAAAAAGAAATGCGCTGGCTCGAATTGAGTGAGCGCCAATCTTAATGCCATGAATGATGCTCCTCATCTGCTTCCTTGACTACAGTCCTTTTAAACACCCTATTCGTAAGGATATATTTGTCTCCTAAAATATTTTTAGTAAACAATTAAAACAAGGAGGCCTTTATGACAACAAAATCATTATCCCGTAATGGGGGTGCTTTACCAACCGTATTTGACGATTTTTTCAAACCATGGAATGAATGGTTTGATACTTCAAGCAGTTTACTCAACCGAACACTTACCGTGCCGGCAGTTAACATTGTAGAAACAAAAGATTATTTCAATTTATCGTTCGCAATTCCAGGTATGAAAAAAGATGATTTCCATATCGATATGGATGGAAATATGCTATCTGTAAGCTGCGAAAAAGAAGAATCCAAGGAAGAAAGAGAACACAAATACACCCGCAAAGAGTACAACTATTCTACATTCAACCGCAGTTTTTCATTACCCGAAGATGTAATAAAAGACAAAATTCAGGCGACCTACACCGATGGCGTATTGCATTTGACGCTTCCCAAAAAAGATGAAGCCAAAAAATCAATAGTCAAAAGTATTCAGGTAAAATAAAAAATAGTGTGCACTGCAAAAACCCTTCAAACGAAGGGTTTTTTTATGATATCAATCATGTTTTCATGTTCTTTTCGTCATAAAAAATGACTGTAATTTTTTCGAACTTGACTTTCAAAAAAAAATTAACCGCTATAAAAATGAAAAATCTTACCCAATCTCAATTAATGTATGAAATAGAAAGCTGGCAGGTGACGTTGAATGATTTGGCAACAGAAAATTATGCATTGAAATCAAAACTAATTGAAATAGCACAAAAGTTAGATGAGCCAGAGGTGCTGTTGTCTGTAGAACATATTCACACCGAAATACTGGATAATGAACGTTTGATTGGATTGTTTAAAAAAGATATTAATCAGCAAGAACAAGAAATAAAATTAGCCATTATGGATTCTGAAAAAGGAAACAAGGCAAAAATAAAATCGCAAAACATCATTCGCAATGACATAAAAAAAACAAAACGTTTGTTGAAACGTAAAATGTTATTTGCACAGTTTCTGTTGTCTTTTTACTTAATTGGTCAACAAAACATCCAACCTTAGTTGATCATCCCTTCCAGCTTTTTATCGTTGATGATGGTGATGTATCCATCTTTAATATCAATTAGTTTTTCGCTTTTGAAATCACTCAATGTTCTGATCAATGATTCTGTAGCGGTTCCGGCAATGTTGGCTAAATTTTCTCTACTGATGTCTATGCTGAAATTGCTTTTGCTTCCATCTTCATGATATTTATTGCGCAAAACAACCAACGCGTCTGCCACTTTTTTTCGAAGGGAGTTGTAAGCTAAGCTGATCAAATGATGCTCTTTATCGGCTATGTTTTTGGCGAGTAGATTGATGAATTTTTGTGCAACCTCTCTGCTATTGTGCAGTAAATCTTCAAATTCTTTTTTAGGTATGATGGCAATTTCACAATCGTCGATGGCTTCTGCCGTTTCTCTGTAAATCGAATCCTGCAATAAAGCGATATGGCCTAAAAAATCTCCTGCAGAATATAAATCTGTAACCAACTCTTTGCCATCGTCATTGGATTTGAAGGTTTTTATTTTGCCACTTAGTACAAAATAAAGTTGTGTAGGATGATTGCCTTCTTTATAAATCAATTGCTTTTTCTTGTAATGATTGGTGCTTCTATTTTCAACCATCGCTTTTAAAGTTTCACCGTTGCTGCTGTCTAAAATCAACGCATTGATGCCGTCCACATCATTGGTGAATGCTTTCTTTAATAAGGACACTTTTTTTAATCGACCATCAATGGCGTTTAGCAATTCGGTTGCATCGAAGGGTTTGGTAATGTAATCATCTGCACCCAATTCCATGCCTTTTCTAATGTCTGCTCTTTCTGTTTTGGCAGTTAGAAAAATAAACGGGGTGTTTTTAAGAACCTCGTTTTTGCTGATGGCATGCATCACACCATATCCATCTAAAACAGGCATCATGATGTCACAAATAATTAAATCGGGTTTGATATCTATGGCTTTTTCTACACCCAGTTTTCCGTTCTCCGCAGTATATACATTGTACATCGCCAACTCTAAAATTTCGGCCGTATTTTCCCTGATTTCTTGATTGTCTTCAATTAGTAGAATCGTCTTCATGATGTGGTGTTGTTTTAATTAATATTGAAATGGCAGTGCCTTTATTTAGTTCACTTTTAATGCTTATTTTTCCGTTGAGCAATTCCACATATTTCGATACAATGTGCAAGCCCAATCCTGTTCCCTGAATATTGGTAGCATTGGTAGCTCTAAAAAATCGCTCTGTCAAATGCTGCTGATCTTCTTTCGAAATGCCAATACCCTTGTCTTTTACTACTAGCTTAATTGTTTTTTTGGTGACAACCGTTTCTATGCAAATGGAGTTGTCGGCTGATGAAAATTTTATCGCGTTGGATAATAAATTCATTACAATGTGCTTTAACAATGACGAATCTAAAAATACCATCTCGTTGCCGGTATGATTAAAATCAACATGTTGACCAATTTTAAGCATGCCTTGTAAATCTTCAATGGTATGCTGTATTTCTTTTTTCAAATTGAAATTGGATAAATGGATGGTTATCTTTCCCTCTTCAATTTTTCCAACATTCAAAAACTCGTTTAATATATTTGTTAAGGTGTTTACAGAATAAATGATTCTTTGTAAATGCTTTTCCCGTTTTTGCTGGTCTTCATTTCCCATGTATTTTTCTGTGAGATACGCCGATGATAAAATGGTACTTAATGGTGTTCTGAACTCATGCGAAGCCATCGATACAAATCTGCTTTTCAACTCGCCCAATTGTTTTTCTTTTTCTAAAGATGCCCTCAGTTTTAATTCCGATTTTTTTCGCTCAGTAATATCAAACGCTGCGCCTATAAAACCTGTAATGTTATTTTTTTGATCAACAATTGGCGACATCGAAAATGACACAGGGACCATATCGCCATTTTTGTTTTTAAATTCACATTCTCTTTCCAAAATTTTTTTGTTCTTGGCTAAAAAACACAAAAACCCAAATGCATCTGTTTGATGTTGACTTGTATTTTCTGTTTGCATCAAAAGTGAAGGTTCTATTTCTTTTATGCAGTGTTCAATCATTTTTTGCGGAATAAATTGCAGCGGTGTATACTGTTTCTTCACCATTTCTTTCTCAGCATAACCGGTAAGCTCAACCGCTTTGGGATTAAAAAACTTAATGTCACCTTTTTCATCGGTTAAAAAAAGCATTACCTGTGCGTTATCTAAAATAGCTTTTTGAAACAACAGATTTTTTTCCAATTTAACATTCAACAATTCTAAAACCTGCAATGCTCTACTCAATTCTTTTGACCGATTTTCAACGGTTGTTTCGAGTGCTTGTTTGGCGCCAATAAATTGGTTGGTTTGCATTACCCGAAGGGAAATATCTGTCACAAAGGCAACCGTATATTTATGATCATTATCAATAAAATGACCTAGACTTACTTCCACTGGAAATTCTGTTTGATCTTTTTTTACAGCAAACAATTCCATGCCCAAGCCCATCGGTCTGCTCAACGATTGTTTTTGATAATTTGCCCGATGCTGTTGATGAATATGATGAAACTTTTTGGGAATAAGCATTTCAATTTTTTTTCCAACCAGTTCCGATTGGTCATATTGAAACATGGTTAATAAAAAAGCATTGACCGTAATAATTTCTCCATCCTTATTCGCAATCACAATGCCTATGGCCGCATTCTTCAAAAAAGACGACAATAACGAGTCTTTTTGTAGAATGATGTCTGTTGTAAATGGCATATTTGATGTTAAGTGTAGAAAGATGAGATTTTTCGATGTTTAATTAACAAGACAAATATATAAGCATACGCTCTACAAATCACTTGTACTTCATATTAGTGACACATAGCCAACAAGCGTGTTGAAAAATCGATTTCTTAAAAATTTTCTTTGGGTAAATAAAAAATCCCCAAAGCAAGTTTGGGGAAAATGAAAATGTTATGTTGATATAGTCTACGATTTGAGCATGTCTACTATGTCCACTTTTGTATAAAATGCAGGATTGGGTTTGTTGTTGATTTTTCTATCCAACCAAATTTTAAAGGTAATGGGCAACATTGCTTTAATTTTTGACGATAGCGATTGGCTTTTTTTCTTTTCAACTTTGTTTTCTTCCCAAGCTGCCTGAT
>CAIQHJ010000270.1 GCA_903871575.1 uncultured Bacteroidota bacterium | reverse complement strand
TTCTAACAACAAACTATAAACAATAAACAACAAACATTCTAAGGAGCAAAGAACGCAAAGGGGAAAATACTTCCAACAACAAACAACAAACAACAAACCTCAAACAAAAATTATCTTTTCAAAAATCTTTTAGTAATTATTACTTGACTCAATTTGTCCATCACTTTAATAATGTAAGTTCCGTTTGATAATGGAGCAACATTGATATCAATAACACTTCCAGAAGATAATTCAGAAGTTGATTTTGAAATTAATTTTCTGCCTGTTTCATCGTATATCCAAATGTTTGACGCTTCTTGATTTGTAGCATTTAACTCAATATGCAAATTGTTGTTGCTTATTGGGTTCGGCATTATTTTGAAATCAAATGGAACCGCGTTACCAACAGAAGCCACATTTACATTAAATGTACATGCTACTCCACCAAAATCTATCGCAAAACTTGCCGTACCTGTTGCTGTTGGTGTTCCTGTGATCGACAATACTAAATTGCCATTTCCATTTGCTAAAGTGCCTGGCTGTATTGAAGCAGACAATCCTTCTACACCTGTTGATGCTACAACTGGACCCGCGAACGGATACGCAGCACCGTTACCACCTGTGTACCCAATGGTTGCCGTTCCTGTAAATGCCGTATTTATATATGCTAGTGGCGAAATGATTGCATTTGCACAATCCAATGTTTGAACTTGTGGCATCAATGGCGGCAAGATATCATTGATGGTTATGTTTAACGTACATGTTTGTCCACCAAATGAAATCGCAAAACTTGCTATGCCTGCTGATGTTGGTGTTCCTGAAATATTAAATGTAATGTTTCCATTTCCATTTGCTAAGCTTCCCGTTATTAATGTAGCTGTCAAACCCGTTACACCCGTTGATTGAATTGAAGCTCCTGTCGTGTACGCAACCCCGTTACCTCCCGTGTAAGGCACTGTTGCATTTCCTGAATATGCTGTATTTACCATACCCGATGCTGCTGTTGCATTTGCACAATTTAATGCGGCAACAGTTGGCGTTAATGGCACTGTATTATTCACGGTTACACTCAACGTACAAGTTTGTCCACCAAATGAAATGGCAAAATTAGCCGTACCTGCTGAAGTTGCCGTACCTGATATATTAAAGACGATGCTTCCATTTCCATTTGCCAAACTTCCTGGTTGTAATGTTGCCGTTAAACCCGTTACACCTGTTGACGAAACTGAAGCTCCTACCGTATATGCTACTCCGTTACCTCCTGTATATCCAATGGTTGCGGTTCCATTATATACAACATTTACGGATGGCTGTGTAGACAATGTAGCCGCACTACATAATAAACTGTTTACCGTTGGTGATACTGTTGCTCCCGAAATATATTGCGTTACTGGCTCTGTAATTGCAGCCGGTTTGGTTACTGTTCTTGTGCCATAAAATGTTGGTCCTACTACATATGGATAAGCCGAATTCCATCTTGCATCAACGGTTGTAAAATAGCAATAAATTCCAGCCGGATATTCTGGAGTTACACAAAAACGTCCATTGTGCTCATCTAAATAATCTGGTGTTGTAGCACTTGTTGTATTGTATTGATAATCTTCTCTGAAATAACCCAATGGATATGTTGTACTTACTGGAGGCCCCGCCGTTACTGTGTTTCCTGTGTAGTAAGTTGTTCTTGTGGTTATGTTTCTTAAAGTATAACTCGATTTCATTCTTACGATTCCACCAGTTCCGTTTACATTTTTATAAGCATAAGCCCCGTAAATAGGAAATCCATCATACGCAAAACCCAATAGCGGTGAATGTCTTGTACTGTCTATTGCATACAATCCATCAGAAGCATATAAATTACATACCGTAGAAATCACATTTAAATCCAATCCAAATGCACTTGGATTTTGATGATGATGATAATTACCCATGGCAGGATGCGCCTTTGAGCAATCGAATCCCAAACGCTCTCCTACTACCGCATCTCTATTCCAAATGCCATCGCCCATACAAGGCGGTTGAACAGGACCTCCACACAAAGCCCCTGTTGAATTTTTCCAAGACACACCATCTCTGTAATCAAATAATGCCACCCCATTTATGAATATGCCAATGTTCCCACCTGTTGTTGATGTTGGCGTCCCTGTATTTTGTTGAGGATTTAGCGGAAATTTAAATATTGCATTTTGACTTGTTGCTACAGATGGATTGCCATCCAAAAAAGGACCTGATATATAAGCCGGAATTCCTTTGGTTCTGATATACGCCCAGTTTGTGGAATAAAACACCTGCTGCACATTTGCAGAATCATTATCCTGAATGGGTGTAGAATTTCCAGCTACATAATGACGTCCTTTTATTCCGGTTCTGTTTTGCAACCAACTGGTTACTATCGGACTTTGAGCAAAAGTTGTAAATCCATTTAGTAAAAATGCAATAATTAATAGCTTCTTCATTTGTTTATATTTATTTCAAAATTTAAAAGTAGAAATTGTTTATTCTATTTTTCGTTGTTTGTTATTTTTTTATAAATTTCTTTGTGATGACTTGTTTGTTTGTTTTATCCATTATTTTCAACAGATACACACCATTTGATAATCCTGAAACATTTATCCCTGTTGATAAATTGGGCTGTGGCAACATCATGATTGTTCTACCCACGGCATCATAAATCCAAACATAATAGGCCTCACTTCCAGCAGAGAGGTTGATTTTTAAATTATTG
>CAIQHJ010000269.1 GCA_903871575.1 uncultured Bacteroidota bacterium | reverse complement strand
TTTACTCAAACTCATTATGTTGGCTGGGATTTTATCCATGCTGTTTTTATAAATTAAATTATGCAACAGAAAATCATTTTAGCATCGCAATCGCCAAGAAGAAAGCAACTTTTAGAATGGGCGGAAATTGATTTTGACATATTGGTCAGCGATTCTGATGAAACCTATCCTGAAGGGTTGAGCTTTTCTGAAGTGGCCATACATATTGCTAAAAACAAAGCACTAAAAGTGTTGGAAATGCATCAGCCCCAATGTCCAATTCTTGCTGCAGATACCATTGTTGTTTGTGAAAATGAGATTATTGGTAAACCAACTGATGAAGCAAATGCTATAGAAATTATCAATAAATTATCTGGAAAAAAGCATCAGGTAATTACAGGTGTGTATATTCATAAAGCCGATAATCCCATCGCTTTCGCTGATGTTACTACAGTTACATTTCATCCTTTAACCCAAGCACAGATTGAGTTTTATGTAAAGAAATACAAGCCATACGATAAAGCGGGTGCTTATGCCATTCAAGAATGGATTGGTGTGGTGGGCATAAAATCTATTGAAGGTGATTTTTATAATGTTATGGGACTTCCCGTTAGCAGAGTGGTACAATGCCTTTAATTTGCCTCACATTTTATTGATTGTTTTCTCTTATTTGTAAAGTGATTTTCTTGACTTTTATGGGTGCAAAAACGGTTTTTTTCTAACTGTATTTTTTTTGCTTTGTGTTGATTAAAAAATTAAATCAATGCAAATGAATGAAAAACTGCTACAATACATTTGGCAATATCAATTGTTTAATAAAACAGATATTCAAACTTCGGATCATCAGCCATTACAAATCATACAACCCGGAATACACAATAAAAATCAAGGACCTGATTTTTTAGAATCAAGAATAAAATTAAACAACACCTTATGGGTAGGCAGCATCGAAATTCACATCAATTCTGTTGATTGGGAATTGCATAAACATAGTGATGATGTACATTACAACAATGTAATCTTACATGTGGTTTGGAATTTGGATGATTCTATACATTTTCCATTTCCAACACTTTGTTTAAAACCCCTGGTTCCAAAAATGCTGCTTTCAAAATATAATCAGATTCATCAGTTAAGCACATTCATTCATTGCGAAAAAAATGTGCATCAAGTAGAAACCATCATTTGGGAAAAATGGAAAGAACGTTTGGTGGTGGAACGTTTGGAATCGAAATCTTTGTTGATGTACGATCTTTTAAAAAAAGCAAATGGGAATTGGGAAGAAATGAGTTATTGGGTTTTGGCAAAATGTATGGGCGGTAAAATAAATGGAGAAGCTTTTGAACAAACGGCAATGTCATTACCACTAAACATCTTGGTTCGACATAAAGAATCATTATTTCAATTAGAAGCATTGTTATTTGGGCAAGCCGGATTGCTCACGCCAGATCATAGAGAAGAATATCCCAAACAATTATTGAAAGAGTATTTGTATTTGAAAAAGAAATATAATCTTCGGCAACCTAAAATTTTGATTCATTTTTTAAGAATGCGTCCTGCAAATTTTCCAACCATTCGATTGGCACAATTGGCTTATTTTTTTCATCATCAAGACAAAATTTTGTCGAAAATCATTTCAATCGACAATGCACATTCGCTGATGGATTTGTTTACGATGCAAACTTCTGAATACTGGAATACGCATTACCGCTTTAATGAAAAATCAACCTTTTTAAATAAAGTTACCGGTGCTCAACAAGTTAATTTACTGCTGATAAATGTTGGCGTAAATCTATTGTTTGCTTATGGCAATTATCATCAGTTTGAACAACTTAAATCAACTGCAATCGATTGGTTGTCGCAAGTGTGTTCCGAAAAAAATGAAATTACCAATGGATTTATGCAGTTGGGCGTAAGTCACAAATCCGCATTCGACTCACAAGCATTTGTTCAATTGAAAACCAAGTTTTGTGTTGAAAAAAAATGTTTGGAATGTGCCGTAGGAAACGCCATTTTTAGAAAAGACATTGTACTAACATCAGATCCAGTTGTAAATAATGGAAATGTCCATATCGGGATGTAAACTTTTTTTAACTGGGCAACTAGCGCCAACAAGTTCCATAAGGTTCTTTTCTTTTTCACCAAGTCCTCTATTTGGAATATGTAAGGTGATTTCAATTTTTCCGATTCTTCTAGGGTCGCTGATCATGTGTTTGGTTACGTCAACTTTTGTACCCGAAAGGTCGATATCCATCGTTTCGGCTTTAATGCCCATGGTTGTAATAATGCAAGTGGCCAAAGAAACGCAAAGCATATCGGTAGGACTAAACC
>CAIQHJ010000268.1 GCA_903871575.1 uncultured Bacteroidota bacterium | reverse complement strand
TCTGGTGAGTTGCTCTAAATCTACATCCAATGAATTGCTCGGATTCCATAAAGAATCATTGTATGCATCAGAATCTGGGTTGGTACCTGCGGTTAATGGCGTTAATGTAAGTGGGACTCTTATCTCGTAATAATTGCTTACAAAATCGGTTCCCAATCGAACAACAGCTGTCAAATCTTTATCTGTTATCGTATTGGCAGGATTTTGAGATTGTTCGGCATGAATATACATCGACAATTTTCTAAATTGTCGAACGTCTCTATTGGCAAATGTTTGAAATACACCTTTGGCGTCACCTTTTCTCATGTTGCAAAAAGTCATGCTCATGGCCTGTTCATTTTGCAGCAAGTTCACACCGTTGTTGCTAAGTGTTTGCACCCTTTGTATTTCTCTTGGTGTTCTGTATGGAAGCGGTGTGCGCTTGTCATTTTCTTCGATGTTTACGGCTTCCACATTAAATGGCGTTGCAGAAGGTGGAGAATACAATCCTGTTGAATCTAGTTTGTATTGGAATTTACGCCATACGTTTCTGGTTAATTGTAACAATCCAAAACGCATGACTACGCTATCTTCAAAACCGGTAAGAAACATTCTCATAAATCGAATAGATTTAAAATCAGGAATGTTTCCAATTCTCCTTTCATAGTTTCCAATTGGAATTCTAAATTGATACCAGGTTTCGTTGCGTGTTGTTCCATTAACAAGGTTGACTGGCACTTCTTTTTTATCAACAATAAAGTTGTTACCGATGAGCATTTCGGGTGCATTCTTTGGTTTGATGTCGACGATGTATTGGAAATACTCTTCAGTTTCATTCAAGGTATTGTCTCTGTTCAAATCTTCTGCATCTGGATATAAAGTTGCTGCTGAGGAAAATTCACCTCCATTGGATATTGGAGAATTGCCATCAGGGTTGTTGTAATTCTTATATCGGGCAAGTATACCCGCAGTTGATGGGAAACTGCCATCTCTATAATTTTTGTAATCATCATTCGAAGGATCGCGAAGGGCATTTTGATAGATGTTAGAACTGCTGCCAAAAGTTGTTTCCAGTTGCGTTAAATATTCATTGCGATAAGTTACTTCGGCTGTATCAGACAATCCATCAAAGCCAACATCTTGATACACCCTGTCGGCAGGCGTGTTGCTAAATGCGTTGGTTACCTGTATTGGATTTCTAGGCACCTTACCCCAAACAGAATTATCCATTGGTGATGGGGCATTGGGTGTCGACAATCCATTTTCATAAAATCGCTTCCCATCTTTCAAAACATCCTCTGAAATATTACCCAAATTGAAATACAATTTACCTCCAGTGCTGTTGGCATATTGAGGCAGGATGTATGGATCTTGCATCCAGAATTCTATAAATTCAATGTTACTGGTTTCGAAATCTGATTGATCGATGCTGCGCATTAAACCACCAAATTTTGTTTGAGGGTTGATTAATTTTCCATTGGCATCTACTTTTGTATTTTCAGACTCATAATTATATGGACCTTTCTCTTTTGGATAATAAGACAGATCGAAAGTAACCAATTGACTTTCTCCAAATCCTGTTGTACGTTGTGGGAAAATTTCTTTTTGGTATACTTGACGAACGCGAGGATCGCTCAGTTCATTTCTGTCGCCAATTGGATTATTGGGTGCGTCTAATTGTTGAAGTGTTTGTTCGATTTGATACCAAGATAATTTAGCCCTATTTTTTCCGTAGTCTAAATTGTTATTCGACAAAGCTTCTGGGAATAACTCGGCTCCATTTCTATCTGTTGCGTGTGCCGGAGTGGATGCAGTAACCCAACTGATCAAAGGAAATCTCAAATCAATACCCGATTTACTGCCCTCAAAATCATCAATATAAACCAACCCGCTGTTTCCTCGGCCAATTTGTGGCGCGTGACCTGGTTTTAAATAAGCACCTTCGCCATACGCATTAATAGTAGACAGTGCTGTAGTACTATAAAAAGGAAGTTTGTCTAAAATTTTAGTCAGCCTTGGAATTTCTTTTCTATAATTTACATCCAAGCCATACATGGTATTTTTAATGGGCTCTTCGTTGTAGTTCACTTTTGTAAAAAACGGACGCTCCCCTAATCGCACAATCGTGCTACCGAAAGACAATTGTTCTTTAGCAGTGTTTTTTGCCAGATAATCAAAACGCAAACCAAGGTAGTTTCTTTGTTGCAATCCAAATGTGGCATTGTTTTCAAAATTCACTTGCACGGGAAGTCCAGCATTCAAAATAGCCTGATTGGTCATTTTTATGGTACCTAAATCGTAGTTGATATCGTAATCGATTCCTTCTTGTAATGTTCTGCCCCCAGCCGTAACCGTAACCGAACCTTTTGGAATGTTGTATCCAATACTAATATCAGAAGAACCAGAAGTTTTGGCTGTTCCTTTTAAAACAAATCTATTTAGATTGGGAAACTGCTGCGCTTTTGCTTTGATAGAATCATACAAAGCATAATACATGGTATCGGCAACAGATGCAGGAATGCTGGTGTAAATTTGAGCAGCAAGGTCTCTTCCAAAAGGCTCTAAAACGGGAAAGGTTACTCGACTAAATTGAGAATTCACTGTAAATCCTTCAACATAATCAAACACCCCATCAGGTTGAGGATCCAACTGGCTATTCAATCTGTCCAAATTGATTAACGAAATCATGGGCGCTCCCAAATTCTTATCACCATAAGGAACATATCTTTTTGCACCCAAGCCCGGCTCTTGGTACAACACATCCAATTTAAAATCTGTGGACGACAACGTTCCATAACCAATGGTATAAACGTTCTTCATCATCAAACCCCATATCGGTAAAGTAGGTCTTTGAGAAGTTGCTTTCAATAATTTTAAAAACAGCACTTTTTGAGTAGCCGAGGAACTATCTGGCGGAACGTCTTGTGAAAATTCACCTACCTGATAAATTCTACCATTGTAAGAATATTGATACGCAACGCCCAACACTTCATCTGTTTGCAAAGGTTGACTTAAAGACAACATCCCTACTTGTCTGTTGAAGGTATATTGGGTTGAATCTAATTTTCGGGCAAATGTCTTTTCAAAATCCTGTACTGGGCTTAACCCCAATGCTTGAAGGTTATTAAAGATCAATGCCGGATTTCTGGCATTCGGCCGATTGACAACATTACTTAATAAATCATTGCTGGCATTGAAGGGAACTTCTAAGCCAGTTAACACATTGATGATGGGGGCTTGTAGATATGGTCGAGACTCCGCTAAATCTGCCAAACCAACCACATCGCGGGTTTCTGTTGTTGTACCATTTTTATTGGTCACCCAAACCTCCATTCGTAAAATTTGTACCGGCGCTGTGATGGCTGGCAAGTTGGACATCACCTGATTGTACTTGTTTTTAAAATATTGGCCTACCAAGAAATGTCGATTCTCTTCGTATTCATCTGCTTTGATTTCAAATGGTGTTGCAGCCGTTCCGCCTTGTAAGTTTACGCTTTGTCTTTGCGATTTCTGATTGGCCAATACACCCGTGATAAATAATTTACCAAATTGCAATTGTGTTTTCAAACCAAACAATTGCTGCGCCCCGGGAATCAATGTCCCTTTTGCTGGAAAAGAAACATTACCTGCTTCAAATCTTTTTAAAATCTCATCGTCTTTACCAGAATAATCCAATTTCAATTGATTGTCTAAATCCAAGTTAGCTAAGGTGTTGTAGTTGATAGGAAATTTCAACTTGTCGCCTATATTCGCGTTTACATTTAACTGCGCATTCATTTGAAAATCCAAACCACCGTTTTTTCTGGCTCTTTCTGGTAAAGTTGGATTGTCGATTTTTTGACCTTGATAACCTGCGGTTATGTCGACATTTCCTTGCGGTGAAATTTCGATTTTTCCGTTACCAAACAATCGATTAAACAAATTATCGGTTAAGGATAAACGCGGTTTTACAAACTTCCCTCTGTTTAATATGCTGGTGGTGTTGGCTCTTTTTTGAAAATAATCCAACTCTGCTTGTCTGTTTTTGATGCTCCAATATTCGTTGAAACTATAAGAAATCGGCGTTCGTAAATACCTGTTTCCGATTTTTTCATACACGATATATCTTTTGGTGTCATAATCAAAAACAATAGAGTCGTGTTGATTGGTAGGTTTGAAATAATCGAATTGGTTGTATGAGGAGATGGAAAGATTGTCGCCTCTTCTATCTGTTAATGGAAAAGGTAATGATGCCGGGTTGACGGTTGTATCTTGTAGAATGATGTGCTTGGTAGATGTTGTTTCTGCATGAACGTTCAAAAAGAAAATGAACAGCCCGATAGCCATGCACACACTACTTTTAAAAAGCGTATGGATTAATTTTTTATTAATTGACATTCAGTAAATCAGTTAATGTAGCGTTTTTATCAAATGGCTTTTAATGCTTTTTTTATGAGTTCTTCTAAACTTGTTATTTCTTGTTCTGATTTCAATATTTTTTGCAATGCCAATTCAGCTTGATTCCTTGAAATCCCTAATGCGGTGAGCGCAATCAATGCGTCTTGATCGATTGTATTGGC
This sequence comes from uncultured Bacteroidota bacterium, assembly GCA_903871575.1. Classification (GTDB taxonomy): domain Bacteria; phylum Bacteroidota; class Bacteroidia; order Chitinophagales; family Chitinophagaceae; genus Ferruginibacter. The sequence goes on along the minus strand of CAIQHJ010000268.1, from coordinate 14,158 downwards.
AATTGGGCTGTTTGTACCCGCTGCAAAACTGCCAACCATTTGTTTGCCCACTTTGTCTTTTAATTCCAATACCAATCTTTCGGCTGTTTTTTTTCCGATGCCTTTTACACTTTCCAACAATTTCACATTCCCTTGTTGAATGGCTTTGGTAACTTCCTCTGGTTTTACAGAAGACAACATCATTCTTGCGGTTGAGGCACCAACACCAGAAACACTAATCAACAATAAAAAAATATCTTTCTCCTCTTTATCAAAAAAACCAAACAACGTATGGCCATCTTCTTTTACTTGAAGATGTGTAAATAATTTGCCTTCCTGTAGATTTTGAATGGAAGAAAAAGTGTTTAAACTCACATTAACTTCAAATCCAATACCGTTTACATCTACATAAACTTGTGCTGGCGATTTATACGTAAATTTTCCCTGCAAATAGGCGTACATAATATCTTTTCAGTTAGTAGCGAAAATAAGCATATTTTATGAGCCTGCACACTAAAAAGGCAGTGAAGATTTTTTACGTTAATTTTATGCTCAACTAAAAAGCAAAATAAAGTCAATTATGGAAAAAATTTACGCGGCGATTACTTCAATTGGGGCATTTGTACCTGAATACAGATTAACAAACAAAATCCTTGAAACCATGGTTGATACTAATGACGAGTGGATTTTGACAAGAACGGGTATCAGTGAAAGACGAATTTTAAAAGGTGAAGGATTGGCTAGTAGCGATATGGCATTGGAAGCCGTAAATGAATTGTTAAAAAAACGTGGAATTGGGCCAGAAGAGATTGATTGTGTGATTTGTGCTACGGTTACACCGGACATGGTTTTTCCGGCAACTGCAAATATATTGAGTGATAAAGCGGGTATGAAAAATGCATTTGGATTTGATGTGAGTGCTGCTTGTTCTGGATTTTTATATGCCCTCACCGTGGGTAGCACCATGATAGAAAGTGGCAGATATAAAAAAGTTATTGTGGTAGGAGTTGACAAAATGAGTTCAATTGTGGATTACAGCGATAGAACAACTTGTGTCATTTTTGGTGATGGTGCTGGTGCGGTGTTATTGGAACCTTCAATCGAACAATTGGGCGTTATGGACAGCATTTTAAAAAGTGACGGCAGCGGCAGAAATTTCTTGCACATGAAAGCCGGTGGCTCCTTAAAACCATCATCGGTAGAAACTGTTTTAGCTAAAGAGCATTTTGTTTACCAAGAAGGTCAATCCGTTTTCAAGTTTGCAGTAAAAGGAATGGCTGATGTAAGTTATGAGCTCATGCAAAAAAATAATCTAACTGCAGATGACATCGCATGGTTGGTTCCCCATCAAGCCAACTTGAGAATTATTGATGCAACAGCCAATAGAATGAGTTTGCCCAAAGAAAAGGTGATGATCAACATTCAAAAATATGGCAACACTACCGCTGCAACAATTCCATTGTGCTTATCTGATTGGGAAAATCAATTGAAAAAAGGCGACAACATTATTTTAGCCGCTTTTGGCGGTGGTTTCACATGGGGTGCTACTTGGATTAAATGGGCATATGACAGCAAATAATTTCTGTATACTTTAAATACACAGCTATGAATAAGTTTTGTTTTTTTCTTTTGTTGATGGCTACATGCTACACATCAACCGCACAGTTTGATAGATACCTTGTGCAATTCAAGGATAAAAACAATAGCGCATTTTCAATAGCAAACCCTGGTGTTTACTTATCCATCAGAGCCATTGAACGAAGAAACAAGTATCAAATCGCAATCGACAGCGCAGATTTACCTGTATCTAACGCGTATATCGACAGTGTTCGTTTATCTGGTGCCGTTACGATTCTAAATATTTCTAAATGGCTGAATCAAGTTTCAATTGAAACCACCGACCCAAGTGCATTGGCGCATATTCAGCAATTACCTTTTGTGCTGTCAACACAACCCATCGCTGCGAGAAACCGCATCAGGCAAATTCAAAAAAACACGATTGAAACTATCAATCCAAACGACTTTATTCATGCAAACGCTGAAAAAACTACAGAAGACATTTTAAATTATGGCGCATCATCCGGGCAAGTAAAAATTCATCAGGCAAATTTTTTACACAATCATGGTTTTAGAGGAGAAAACATGCAAATGGCAGTAATGGATGCTGGCTTTTTTAGATACAACACCCTTCCAACTTTTGATAGTTTAAGGACCAATAATCAAATTCTTGGTACATGGGATTTTGTGTCAAATGAAACATCGGTTGCAGAGGATGATTCACATGGAATGCACTGTCTGAGCACGATTGGGGCAAATATGCCTGGTGTATTTGTAGGCACAGCACCCAAAACTGCATTTTATTTATTTAGGTCTGAAGACGTTGGCAGTGAATATCCAATTGAAGAACACAATTTTGCTGCAGCTGCAGAAAAGGCAGACAGCTTGGGCGTATATATCTGCTCTGTTTCATTGGGTTACAGTAGTTTTGATGACCCCGCGTTTGATTATCAATACAGCGACATGAATGGCAATACTTCCATCAGTGCAAAGGCTGCAGATGTTGCCGCAAAAAAAGGGATGTTAATGGTATTGGCTGCGGGCAACGAAGGAAGCAGAAGTTGGCATTATATCATCACTCCTGCCGATGCTGATAGTTGTTTAGCAGTTGGCGCGGTTGATACAGCAGGAAATGTTGCAGGCTTTAGCAGCTATGGACCAAGTAGCGATGGTCAAATTAAACCAAGTGTGGCTGCGGTAGGTAGAAATGCCGTGGTAGCCAACAGCAATACAGGACTTCCCAATTTTGGCAATGGCACATCATATGCTTGTCCCAATATGGCAGGTGTTACAACGTGTTTATGGCAAGCATTTCCAGAAGTCAATAATATGGAAATCATACATGCGCTGGAAGCAAGTGCCACTCGATATAACAACCCCGATGATCGAGTGGGTTATGGTATTCCTGATGCAAAAAAAGCATTTGTGATGCTGCAAAAAAAATTAGCATCTCATCAGATTGATTTAAACAATTGTGTTGCACATATCCAATTGGCTTTTAAATCAGATCCAAGCATGCAATTGGAGGTTGAACGAAAAATGCCGAATACACAGCAATATACAAGTATGGCAATATTGCAAAACAATGAATCTTACGGCACACATTCATTTGATTTCAATGATACGATTCGTGGATTGGCTTATGGCCAAGTGGGTTATCGGTATAAAATATCCATTGGTGCAGATACCAGTTATTATCTCGATAGTGCGTTTGTAAACTATTTAAATAGTTGTGAAATTATTCAGCCCAACCAAGACAGTTGCCGCATTGCACCCAACCCAGTCAAGAACAACTTGTTGATTTATTTCAACCGCAGTAAGGATACAAAAGTTAATCTGATTATGCAAAATACTGTTGGACAGAAAGTATTTGTACAATCTTTCATTCAATATGCAGGCACCAGCACCAAATCATTTGACGTGACTCATCTTACCAAAGGAACCTATTTTATACAATTGTATTTTGACGACAAAAAAACAATTTCGAATAAAATAATCAAGCAGTAATTAGTTTTTAAAATAGGCCACAAATAACGTATCCGCCTTATTGTTGTATCCTTTTAAATATTTCATTTCCAGTAATTGGCATGCAAAATGATTGGTTATAAATTCCACCATCTCTTCATTTTCTGCTTTAAAAACTGAGCAGGTAATATATATAAACCAACCGTTTTTAGCTACATGTTGAATGGAGTTGACTACAATTTTTTGTTGTTGGATGGCAAATTGCTCAATTTGTGCAGGATCGAAACTAGCATATTGTTCGGGGGTTCGGCTCCAAGTACCGCTTCCGCTGCAAGGAACATCACAAATCACAACAGAAAATTTATCTTCCAACATCAATCCAGATTTTAAAGTCAAATCTTGAACAAATTTCTTTTGAATGTTGATGCCTGCATCTTTTAAACGCAATTGCAAATTGGTTAAAATATTTTCTCGTATGTCGCTTACCGTTAGTTTTGTATTGCTACCACAATAATCGTAAAGCAAAATCGATTTGCCGCCACTAGCTGCGCAGCAATCCCACACCAGCTCTGCCTTATCTGCATTTCTTTCTTTCACAAAAAAGTCTAATACTTTTTGTGAATTCAAATCTTGCACCACCACATCTTTATTGATTTGTACAATATTTTCGACCGAAATTCCATTCTCTAATGCGAGGGTATTTTCTCCAATCAAGCGGTATTCGACAGCAGCCTTATTGAGTGCATCACAAACTTTTTTGTTTTTCCCTGGCCTAATTCTGAGATACAAATCTGGTTGAATAAACAGCGAAAGGGAAAATGATTTTTTATCAATATCATCCGACAAAGCATGTTGAAATGCAAACAACTGTTGTGTATTCAATTCTAGAAAAGCTAATTTTTCTTCAATTGGAAATGCAATTAATTCATTTAGGTCTGGAGACAACGATTTTAGCAATTCGCTATCGTTCGATTCGCAAAGAAATGTTGCTTGTATGATTTTTTGTTCGAAGGATAATGCGTTATCTAAAATGTGTTGACATCGAAAATAGTGATAGCAAATGGAAGCAATTGACTTTCTGTCGCGAGAGCCAAATTTTTTATCCGTCTGAAAAAACAATTTCAGGTGATGCGTCAATGGGGTTCCTTGTTTGTAGGAATCTATTGCAGTTTGAGCCGATTGTATATAGGAATGAAATCTACTCATAAAAAAAATCCCGCACCAAGCGGGATATTGTGTTTAAAAAAGAATTTATAAATCAAGCAATGCGTCAACTGGATCTTTGCCAAACAACATCAATGCAGGATTTTCGAGCAATTGCTTTACTGTAACTAAAAAACCAACCGATTCTCTTCCATCAATGATGCGATGATCATAACTCAAAGCAAGATACATCATCGGTTTTATCACCACTTGTCCATTAACGGCCATTGGTCTTTCAACAATATTGTGCATTCCCAAAATCGCACTTTGTGGAATATTGATAATCGGTGTGCTCATCATCGAACCAAAAATACCTCCATTGGTGATGGTAAACGTACCGCCCGACATTTCTTCGATGGTCAACTTGTTGTTTTTTGCTTTGGTTGCTAGGTCAACAACTGCAGCTTCAATTTCTGCCATGCTTAAACTTTCGGCATTTCTAATAACGGGCACAACCAAACCTTTTGGTGCACTCACAGCAATTGAAACATCGCAATAATCGTGATGAATGATTTGATCACCATCAATATAAGCATTGACAGATGGGAACTTTTGCAACGCATAACAACAAGCTTTGGTGAAAAAGCTCATGAAACCAAGATTTACACCATGCGCTTCTTTGAATTTATCTTTGTGTTTTTTTCTGATCTCCATGATTGGCCCCATGTCTACTTCATTAAAAGTAGTGAGCATGGCCGTTGTATTTTTCGCTTCAACCAATCGTCTGCTAATGGTTTTTCGAAGGTTGCTCATTTTTTCTGGACGTTCATTTCTGCTAAACATTTCTATACCTGGTTTTCTGCCAGGATTTGACAATGCAGCTAAAACGTCTTGTTTGAATATTTTTCCATTTGAACCAGAAGGTACAATGTTTTTGCTATCTACTTTTTTATCGGCTATGATGGCTGCTGCTACAGGCGTAGCTTTAATATCTGCGGATGGCTTTTCTGTTGTAGCGGGAGCGCTTGTTGAAACAGCAGCTACAGCTTCTTTTGCTGGTGCAGTAGCCGGTCTCTCGGCTGATGTATCGATGGTGCAAACCAAGTCGCCAATGGCAAGGGTGTCTCCTTCTTTTGCAATATGCTGAATTTTACCCGCTTGTTCTGCATTGATTTCAAAGGTAGCTTTTTCACTTTCGAGCTCTGCTATCACTTCATCACGATCGGCCCAGTCGCCTTCACCTTTGAGCCATTTCACCAGGGTTACTTCGTTGATGCTTTCTCCTACTGTTGGTACTTTTATTTCAATTGCCATCTATTTTTTTTTATGCTAGCAAATTTCGGTTAAAAACAGGATTTTAAAAATTTTTATTCTGTTATCAATTACATGCAATCGTTGTCGGCTTAAATAAATTAAAAAACCCCGCTAAAAAACGGGGCATTGTATGTGATGAAATGTAATTTATGTTCCAAGAAAACCACGAAGCAGATGGCTTTGCGAAGTTTCTCTTAATTTACTCAAGGCCTTGTCTTTAATTTGACGCACCCTTTCTCTGGTTAAATTATATCGCAAACCAATGTCTTCTAAACTCAGTGGCTGATCGATACCTATTCCAAAAAAGTATAAAATCACTTCTTTTTGTCTGGGCGTCAAACTGCTTAAAGATCTTTCAATTTCGGTATTCAATGATGCAGTAACAACAAGTCCTTTGTCGACGCTTTCGGCGTTTTTATTTTCCATCAGGTCTATCATGTTTCCATCTTCTCCTTCAGAAATAGGTTGGTCTACACTCACATGCTTTCCGCCAATTCCCATGGTGGCAGCAACTTCTGCGATATCTTCGCCTATAAAATTTGCAATTTCTTCGGGTGAAGGTTCTCGTTCAAATTGTTGCTCAAGTTGGGTATATGCTTTTGAAATTTTACTCGACAATCCAACTTTATTGAGCGGCAATCGTACAATTCTAGATTGCTCGGCCAATGCTTGTAAAATAGACTGACGAATCCACCAAACTGCATACGAAATGAATTTAAAACCCCGGGTTTCATCGAAGCGTTGAGCTGCTTTTATCAGTCCAAGATTACCCTCATTAATCAAATCAGATAATGTCAACCCTTGATTTTGGTATTGCTTTGCAACAGAAACAACAAACCTCAAATTGGCTTTGGTTAACCTGTCTAATGCTGCTTGATCGCCTTTTCTGATGCGAATGGCCAGCTGCACTTCTTCTTCCGGACCAATCATATCTACTTTTCCGATTTCTTGTAAATATTTTTCGAGACTTTCACTTTCCCGATTGGTAATTGATTTTGAAATTTTTAATTGACGCATGCTTTGAGGTGTTTTTAAATGAATATGATGATAAACAGTTGGTGAATGACGTTTAATCTCAAACACTATAACGCAGAATTGTACTTTTATTGTATGTTGAAAAAGATTTAGTTTGATTAATCAGCTTTTAAAGCGGAGGAATGCTGTAAACAAAATATCCCCATCTAAAAAAAAAGTGGCTAATTAATTTGTTACATCGATTAATTTTCTATTATTGCACAAGCGGAATGATAATCGCCTTAAAATGAGTAAGAAAGTATTATATACATTAGAATACCCGATCAGATGCTCTCCCAGCATATTGTATGAATTTCTTGTAAGCCCTGCTGCTTTGCAAGAATGGTTTGCCGATAAAGTAGATGAAAGAGATGGGGTATACAGTTTTTCATGGAACGACACAGAAGAAAAAGCAGTAATGTTGGAAAAAGAATTGGATAAGTTTATTCGTTTCAGATGGAATTACATGGCAAAAGATGAATATTTTGAGTTTCGTATTGAACGATCTGAAGTAACGAACCAAACCATTTTAATCATCAAAGATTTTGCCGACAAAAAAGAAATAAAAGACCAAAGTCAATTGTGGGAATACCAAGTAAAAGATTTGTTTCACCGATTGGGAAGTTAAAAAATTAAAAGCCATCTACCAGATGGCTTTTTTTATGTTTTGCATCCGTATTGAAGCATATATTATATAATCATTACAGCAATAATCATCTAAATTTGTGGAAGTATTTATTGTAGAAACGGCATAGACAGCATTATGATAAAAAAATTAGATCGGCTTATTTTAAAATCTTTTATAGGTCCATTTGTTGTCACCTTTTTCATTGCTTTTTTTGTGTTGATGATGCAGAGTTTGTGGAAGTACATTGATGATTTGGTTGGAAAAGGTTTGGATTTTTTCACCATCTGTCAATTTCTTTGGTATGCCAGTGCTTCATTGTTGATGTTGGCAATGCCCATCGCTATTCTAATTTCTTCCATCATGACCTTTGGCAACCTTGGCGAAAGTTTTGAATTGGTTGCGATAAAATCATCCGGCATTTCTTTACTTCGATTTATGCGTCCACTGATGTGGGTCTCGATTCTTTTATGTGGCATTACTTTTTTATTTGCCAACTATGTCATTCCATACGCCAATTTAAAATTCATCACACTGTACAGTGATATCTACCTAAAAAAACCTGCATTTGATTTAAAAGAAGGTGTATTTTTTACGCACATTCCCAATTACGCCATTAAAGTTGGTAAAAAGGATCCAGATGGAAAAACCATACACCACATCATCATATTTGAACAATCCAATGTCATACAGGATAATTGTATTGTTGCAGAAAAGGGCGTCATGAATATTTCTCCAGACAACAACTACCTCGAGTTTAATTTAGAAAATGGATATCGGTATCAAGAGAAAGGAAACGTCATGGATTCTAGCACGGAATACACAAGATTGGCATTTAAAAATTTCAAGAAGTTGTTTGATTTGAGCATTTTGAAAAAGCAACAAACAAACGACAGTGTATTTAGTAAAAATTTCAAGATGTTGAGTGCTGCACAATTGTCAAAAAACATCGATTCCTTACAACATAGCGAATCTGAAATAGATCAACGCACGATAAAACAGTTGCAATTGACTTTGCGATACACACCACTTCGAGAAGCTGTTGTTAAAAAGCTAGATACGGTAACATCTCCATTCACGTATGCGCATTTCATTCCGAATGATAAAGAAGTTCGGATCAATCAATATGCATTGAATAAATTGGCTTCTATAAAAAATGACATGCAACAGTTGGCCATAGAACGGGAAACAATGGAAAAAGACATTCGATTTCACGAAATTGAATGGCATAGAAAATTCTCAATTTCGTTGGCATGCTTGATTTTGTTTTTTATTGGAGCGCCGCTGGGTGCCATCATCAGGAAAGGCGGAATGGGTATGCCTTTGGTAGTGGCCATTATTTTCTTTTTAATCTTTCATTTGCTAAATATGTTTGGTGAGAAATTTGTAAAAGAAGGATTGCTTTCACCTATCATGGGAATGTGGTTGGCAATCATAGTGCTGGCGCCAGTTGGAACTTTCTTAACCTACAAAGCCATGCATGATTCCCAATTGTTCAATAAAGATTTCTATGTTCGATTGATTAAAAATATGTTCAAACAAAAAAAATCAGCTCATGCATAAATCATCTTCAAGAAGAAAATTTTTACAATCGGGATTGATGGGTTCTGGATTATTATTTCTCGGATTGACGGGTGCAAAAGCAATGGCTGAGAAGATGGGTAAATTTTCGGAAACCAAGGAAAAAGAAAACAATCCATTAGGATTTCAACAACAACCGCTACCCTATGCCTATGATGCATTAGAAGATTGTATTGATGCCAAAACAATGGAGATACATTATACCAAACATGCGGCGGGTTATGTAAAAAACCTCAATGAAGCAGTACTTGCAGAAGGTGTCCCAAACCAGGCATCGCTCAAAGCAATATTGAGTCACATACAAAAATATTCCGGCAAGATGAGAAATAATGCTGGGGGCCATTATAATCATGAACTGTTTTGGCAATGCATGCGTCAAAAAAAAGACAACAATTTGCCAACCGGAAAATTAGCAATAGAAATTGAAAAGACATTTGGAAATTTTGAAGATTTTAAAATTCAATTTTCTGATGCTGCAAAAACAAGATTTGGGTCGGGATGGGCCTGGTTATACTTAGACAACAATGACAAGTTGAAAATTGGAAGCACCGCTAATCAAGACAATCCATTAATGATTGTAAAAGATGTAATTCATCAAGGATATCCATTGTTGTGTTTAGATGTTTGGGAGCATGCTTACTATCTAAAATATCAAAACAAAAGAGCGGACTATATCAGCAATTGGTGGAGCCTTGTAAACTGGGATTATGTTTCAGAAAGGTTTGATAAAAAATAAGGTATCTACCAAAATAGACTCAGCCTTTGCCATAAAATAACGATGTGTTATGCATGTACAAAGGCTGATGAATTGGCAAGCAATCTTGGTGCAAAATTACAGTGTCCAAAATCATTTTTTCTAACTCATTGCAAAGATTTATCTACAGATATTTTTATTTTATCCACATCAGAACGGGTGGAAAATCAATACATTTGTGCTCTCCAATTTATAAAAATCAAATAAAATAACATGCAAGTCTGGAAAGATTATCAAGAAAAAAATAAAGATCGTTTCTTAAACGAATTATTCGAATTATTACGCATACCCAGCGTGAGTGCAAAGTCTGAACACAAAGCAGACATGATCAAATGTGCTGAAGCGATTCAGCAGCGATTATTGGAAGCTGGTGCAGACACTGTAAACATTTATCCTACTGCCGGTCATCCAATTGTATACGGCGAAAAAATGATTGATGCTTCAAAGCCAACGGTTTTGGTGTATGGACATTATGATGTTCAACCAGCAGAACCGCTAGAGTTATGGAACAGCGGACCATTTGACCCAACAGTCATTGATGGGAAAATTTTTGCAAGAGGCAGTTGTGATGATAAAGGTCAGGTATATATGCACGTTAAAGCTTTCGAAACCATGGTTCAAACGAATACACTTGCTTGCAATGTGAAGTTTTGTATTGAAGGAGAGGAAGAGGTTGGTTCTCCTAATTTAGGAAAATTTGTTGCAGAAAATAAAGCGCTGTTGAAAGCGGATTGTGTGTTGATTAGCGATAGTGCGATGATAAGTTTAGATACACCGAGTATAGACGTGGGCGTTAGAGGGTTAAGTTATATTGAAGTGGAAGTAACAGGACCAAACAGAGATTTACACAGTGGTGTGTATGGAGGTGCGGTAGCCAATCCAATTACAATATTGGCAAAAATGATTGCGTCATTACACGACGAGAATAATCACATCACGATTCCTGGATTTTATGATGATGTATTGAAATCATCTGCTGAAGAAAGAGCGTTGATGGCAAAGGCACCATTCAATGAAAAAGAATACGCAGAAGATTTGGGTGTAAAGGCTTTATGGGGCGAGAAAGGTTATACCACCAATGAAAGAACGGGCATCAGACCAACGTTAGAACTGAATGGTATTTGGGGTGGTTACACTGGAGAGGGGGCAAAAACAGTGTTGCCATCTAAAGCATATGCAAAAATATCTGCGCGATTGGTACCTAATCAAATATCAAAAAAGATGACAGATTTATTGATCAATCATCTGGTTAGCATAGCTCCAGAAAATGTAACAGTAAAAGCATCACTCCATCATGGTGGGGAACCCTATTTAACGCCCATTGATAGCAAGCCCTATCAAGCAGCTGCAAAAGCGATGGAAGCAACATTTGGTAAAGCACCCATACCAGTTCGTGGCGGTGGCAGTATTCCAATTTGCTCATTATTTGAAAAAGAATTGGGATTGAAAGTTGTATTTATGGGATTTGGATTGGATAGCGATAATTTGCATAGTCCAAATGAAAAGTATGATATCGCCAATTATTATAAAGGAATAGAAACCATTCCATATTTTCATCAATACTTCTCAGAGATGTAAAATGCATTTCCAAACGATATTAAAAAACGCCTGATTTTCGGGCGTTTTTTATTTTCATCACATAGGAATACTACATTTGTGTTCAAAAATTTTTTAATGAAACATCCATTTTTTTATTTTTTCAGGATATTATTTTTTGTGGCATTTGTATCAAAAGGTACTGCGCAGCATCAATTATATTCAACATTTAATAAAAAGGTTTTTGCACAAGGCGATACGGTGAATATGGAAATCGGGTTAAAAGAAACGGCTAATAAAATCAAAACAGCCTCCATTCATTTATGGATAGAGCAAATTGAAACCGGGAGAAAATGGCACTATTTATACCCATTAATGAATGGCTATTTGAATGCAAAAATCATTATAGATTCAGCCATGACGCCTGGCAATTATGCATTTAACTTTTTAATGCAAAAAAACTTTTTTCGAATAAAGGGAGAAGTGAAAAATCCATTAAAAAAAGACAATCAAATCAATTATGTTTTGTTGTCAAAAAATAAAGATGTTGTTACTGGAATGTTGCCACTTGATGCCGGGAAGTCCTTCTTCAGCGAATGCATGTTGTTTCAGGATTCAGCATACATTGTGTTTTCTAGATTTGATAACAAAGAAAATAAACTTGAAATCAACTTAGTCAATGAATTGGATTCTGCATTTACAGCTGCGGACAGCCTTACACAATTCATTAGTATAATTGACAAAAAAGACAGTGCAAATAAACCTAGCGAGCGGCCAATCAATTATAATTTTTCAGCAGCGGATCGATTATATCAAACAATTATGCCTGCTGTGATTGTCAATGCAAAGTCGAAAAAAATAATTGATGATTTTCAAAAAGACAATGTTTCGGGCATGTTTGGTGGGACAGATGGCTTGGTCATTGATGGATTGGAATCAGATGAGATTTCGAGGGCTATTCATTTATTTAATTTTTTGATGACTAAAGTTGCAGGGCTAAACAGAAAAATGAATGATGAAGGCGATGAGCTCTTGATGTGGCGTAAGCACCAAACGGATATTTATATCGATGAAATTAAAGTTGAGCCAGATGTGGCATTACAAATTTCGCTAGCTGATGTAGCCATGATAAAAATATTTGAGCCAGGCGTTCAAGTATCTTTCGGGTCTGGCGCAGGTGGCACGATTGCTATTTATCTCAAAACAGGCATTTACAAAAGGGAAAATAAACCCACAAACAATTTCCGTATGATGGGTTATACGGGATTGGAAATGCTTTGGAAATAAAGGTGTTTGGCGTTTGGTTTTTGGTGTTGAGACATCTTTTCTAGTTTATCGAGCATATTCAGCTTATCTAGCGTATCTAACCAAGTGGTGATAGATTTTTTGAAATTCTTGTCCGATAAAAACAATTTGATATCATCAGAGCGAGAAACAGAATGTAAATGAAGAAAAAAGTCAGAACTCAATGATCGCTCTCGCGCTCATTTTCGTTCTGACTTTTTAGTACGCTTAGGAGGACAAATATCTAACCAGGTGATGATGGATTTATGGAAACTAGTGAGTTTTGAATGAATATTGATTTAACTACATTTTTTTAAAGTTGCAATCAAACCATCCAGATAATTTGTACGTATCTCCCAAACAATTGCATAATCGATACCCATATAATCATGGACAATTCTATTTCGAAATCCTCGTATTCTATGCCAATCAATTTTAGGATGAGTATACTTAAACTCATCCGAAAGTCTGTTAGCGGCTTCCCCAATAATTTCAAAATTCCGAATGACAGCATCAATAGTCTTTGCGTCGTGAGAGAAATCATCAAAACTCATATCAGTAGTGTACAGAAGAATTTTTTGACAACTATCCAAGATATCTGAAACAAGGAGTTCTGGGCTTCTTTTATACATAAATAATCTCCTTTTCGATAGCCGCAAAATAGGGTTGCTTGACGCCATTTTTGGACACGAGATCTACCGAACGATTGACTTGTTTTTCTAAAAAATTAGCTAAATCAATAAAACCAATACCGATAGGCTGATCAAAATCCACAATTATATCTACATCACTATCACTCCTCATTTCATTTCTGGCAACGGAACCAAAAATCCCAATGGAACTAACATGGAATCTTTCGCTCAATTCAGGTTTGAGATTTTCTAAAATTTGTTTTATGGTCAACAGTTCAGACATGTGTAGCGAATATACGGAATTATCCAAATAAGTAAAACTTACTAAACTGTGATTGATATCAAAATAATAAAAATGCCCCAGAATTTCTTCTGAGGCATTCACTTCTTTCATCCAACCTGTTGAACTTATTAAACCAATTCAACCTATTGAACTTTTGCTATTACTCTTAGGAGGACAATTATCTAACCGAGTGGAAAAAGATTTTCTAAATTTTTTAAAATAAAACTGTGATTGTTTTGAATAGAGCGAGAAACAGAATGAGAGCGAATAAAAAAGTCAGAACTACATGATCGCTCTCGCGCTCATTCTCGTTCTGACTTTTAGTACCCTTAGGAGGACAATTATCTAACCGTTTGATAATAGATTTTATAGAATTTATTAAATAAGAGTAGTGATTTTTTGAATAAAATCGAGAAACAGAATGAGAATGAAGAAAAAAGTCAGAACTCCATGATCGCTCTCGCGCTCATTCTCGTTCTGACTTTTTGTAC
>CAIQHJ010000267.1 GCA_903871575.1 uncultured Bacteroidota bacterium | reverse complement strand
TGGTAATGGTGTGTTTCTGGTAGTTATCAACGGGAGTGTCGAAATCAACGGGACTGTTTTAAATAAAAGGGATGCTTTGGGAATTAAAGATGCGGATAGTTTTATCATCAATGCCAGTGAAGATGCGGAGTTGTTGGTGATTGAAATACCGATGGGATTTTAAGAGAGAGAAAGATTATCAGAATATAATTCGTGCATTCGTGGCAATGTTTTGTGTTTTGACCTCGCATCTTTCTTCACGATGCGTTCCTATGGAATCCTTTTCTATTTTACCATTATTTGCTAAAGAAAATTTGTTCCTATGGAACAGTGTTAGGAAGATTTTTACTCAATATTTAAATCACTCAATCACCTGCCTTAAGAAGTGATATCTTTCAAAAATCGACCCGCCCCGGCGGCTGAGTGTCAATGAATCAACCCTACCGCACTTTGCAAGTCCTGCTAATCCCTGACGCAACGAACAGAACGCCCAGTTCGCTTATCATCGGTGCCAATGGTAAAATCGCTGTTGTTGTAGTACAGGAAGCGGTACCAGGCACTCGTTATATCGTTCTCATACTCCGTAGAACTCCACCATACACCAATGCTGCCAATGTTGTAGAACGTTCCATAGTTGCGGCTGCCACCCGGAAGGCCTGCAAATCCACTGCTATTATTAGCTCCTGTATTTGGCGTTGTCCAATGTGAAGTACCAGCTTCCTTCATCTTTCCTCCTGCTATTGTATATCCACCCAAACAATCTAATATAGTCCACTCTGCATTTGAGGGCACATGCCAGCCAGATGGAGCTAATCCCCGTGGATCAACAACCGCATAATAATTATATAACTTCCCATATACCGCAGCATAAGTAACACTATCATTATTATAATAACAATACGCACCAGAAGTTAATCCAGCCCATGTTGCAGCATCTGTTACCTTGGGTATCGCATCTCCATTACGGTAAGTTGATACATCTAAATTCTTGGTCATCCATATCTGACCGCAAATTCTAACACTTGGTAAATTGGCAACAGTAATATTTGAAGCTATGCCAATTGTCATATTCATCCAAATACCACCATTAAAATAATTCATTTCTCCAGCACCTCCATTACAATCCGTGCAATACACAATCAACCCCGCTGCAGGATTTACAATAGCATTGCGCTGCGCATAAGTCATTCGTGGTGGTAAAAATCCTTGCATGGTTGAACTTGCATCTAATACTGCTGATGCGTTAGGGGTAGTAGTTCCTATGCCTACATTTTGTGCAGACCCAATTAATGAAAAACTTAAAACCAAAAGGCTAAGTATCATTTTATACATAGTGTTAATATTAGGAATTGTGAATATACAGATTAATGTTTTATTTTTTGTTAGTCATAAGACCAACAATGGCAGCAATTTTCTTGTTGGTCATAAGACCAACATTGGCAGCAACATAATCAAATTCCCCCTTTGGGGGATTGAGGGGGCTTCTAAACTACAACACCCTCAAACACCATCTTCCTCAACATTGCCGCAATCGCATTCGCATCAATGCCAATTTCATCGTAAAGCTGTTTTGGCGTTCCATGCTCAACAAGTGCATCGGGAATGCCTAATATTTTTACATCAGCTTTATAGCCATGTTCATTCATAAATTCTAAAATAGCAGAACCAAATCCACCTACTACCGTTCCGTCTTCAACAGTTATCACTTTGCTGTAGTTGCTAAACACTTCATGCAGCATTTCTTCATCCAATGGTTTTACAAATCGCATATCATAATGCGCAGGATTTATGCCTTCCTGCTTAACATCACGTATAGCCGCAGCTGCAAAGTTTCCTGGATGACCAAAAGTTAATACCGCTATATCTTTTCCTTCTTTTAATTTTCTTCCGGTACCCACTTTGATTTCTTTCATGGGTGTTTTCCAATCTACCAACATGCCCTCTCCTCTTGGATACCTGATCACAAAAGGCAGTTCATTGCTGTCGAGCTGTGCGGTGTACATCAAATCTCTCAGCTCCGATTCGTTCATAGGTGCACTTACAATCATGTTGGGAATGCATCGCATGTAAGCAATATCATAGCATCCATGATGTGTAGGACCATCATCGCCTACCAATCCTGCTCTATCGAGACAGAAAATCACCGGCAATTTTTGAATGGCCACATCATGAATCACCATGTCGTATGCACGTTGCATGAAAGAAGAATATATATTGCAAAATACTTTCAATCCCTGTGTAGCCATCCCTGCACTTAATGTAACTGCATGTTGTTCGCAGATGCCGACATCAAAAGCGCGATGAGGCATTTTTTCCATCATAAATTTTAGCGAACATCCACTAGGCATAGCTGGTGTGATGCCCATTATTTTTTCATTTTGTTCTGCCAATTCAATGATGGTATGTCCAAATACATCCTGATATTTTGGTGGCTGTGGTGTATCAAATGTTTTCTTTACAATTTCACCTGTTACTTTATCAAACAAACCTGGTGCATGCCATTTGGTTTGATCTTTTTCTGCTAATTCGTATCCCTTACCCTTTACGGTTTTGATGTGCAGGATTTTAGGACCTGCAATATTTTTTAAATCGCTTAATGTTTCGATGAGTTTTGTCACATTGTGACCATCGATTGGACCAAAATATCTTAATTGCAACGCTTCAAACAAGTTGCTGCTTTTGCTTACCAATCCTTTTAAGCTTGCTTCAACTTTTGATGCCATTTCGCGGCTATAATTTTTTCCGATGGGTAGTTTGCCCAAAGCTTTCCACACATTATCTCTCAATTCATTATACGTATGCGAAGTCGTGATATCTGTGAGGTATTCTTTCAACGCGCCAACATTTGGATCGATGCTCATGTTGTTGTCATTCAAAATAATGAGCACATTGCTTTTTTCAATACCCGCATGATTCATCGCTTCAAATGCCAAACCCGCTGTCATGGCGCCATCGCCAATTACAGCGATGTGTTGCCTGTCTTTTTCTCCTTTATAATGCGATGCCATTGCCATTCCTAGCGCTGCAGAAATAGACGTGGATGAGTGTCCAACACCAAAAGCATCGTATTCACTTTCAGTTCTTTTTGGAAAACCGCTCAATCCTTGATACTTTCTGTTGGTTGGAAAATTGTCTCTGCGGCCGGTTAGAATTTTATGTCCATATGCCTGATGACCTACATCCCACACCAATTGATCATATGGTGTATTGAAAACATAATGCAATGCAACAGACAATTCAACCACGCCCAAACTAGCACCAAAATGACCCCCATACACACTCACTACATCTACAATGTATTGCCTTAATTCATTGGCAACTTTTTGCATTTGCTCCTTGCTTAATTTTTTTAAATCAGCAGGACTATCAATCATTTTTAAAAGTGCTCCGGGTTGAATATCCATTTATTGAAATTTGAGTATAGTAAATTTAAGTAATTAAACGCTAATTGATAATTAAACAATTGAATTAATGCTTTGTTCGTTGGCAAATTCAAAAATCAAAAGTCAAAAATTAAAAACATGGTTTAATAGGTTCAATTTGTTTAATGATTTTTTGACATCACCAACAACCCATCTCCATATGGCAGACGGAGCAAAAGCTGTTATTCTCTAAAACAAAAACGCCAAACATTTTCCCCTTTCGGAGTGAACTAAAGGGGATTTAAATAACCACATTCACCAT
>CAIQHJ010000266.1 GCA_903871575.1 uncultured Bacteroidota bacterium | reverse complement strand
TTTTTCCAAACTATGGGCGGGTATAGTTTTTTAAAGGCAATCAGTTTCTCAGCAAGGTAATTTGGATGGCTGTTGATTTTGTTGGTATCGAGGTTGTAATGGTCTAGAATGCTGTCTTTTTCAGTAACCGTTATCATCGGAATACCTTGGCTGTTTTCGGTGAGTATCTTGCTGGCTAAGTTGGATGGGTTGTTAGATAGGCTGTTGATTTCTGTTACAGCCAATAGCCATTGTTCAATTTTTTGTTTTTCATCTGCTGCAATTTTTTTAGCCAGATAATTTGAAAAAAATATAGATGCAATAACAATTGCTATTGCCAACAAAGCCAATGAAGTGCGCCAATTTCTGAGAGGTGAAAACATATCTAAAAATAACGAAAGTCTTTTTTACTTAATTAATTCAGAAAAAATAAAAGGATTAAGTTTGTAATAATTGCATTTAACACATAAAAGCAACATCCGCAAAGTATAACATGGATCAAATAATTAGTAATAGAAAACAGCCTTTGGTTGCCATCGTCATTTTAAATTGGAATGGAGAAAAATTCTTAAAGGAGTTCCTCCCATCGGTTATGGAATCTACCTATGAGCATAAAAAAATAATTGTAGCTGATAATGCTTCAACTGATCAATCGGTTAACTTTCTGCAACAAAATTATCCATCTGTTGAAGTCATAAAAAATTCAGCCAATGAGGGTTTTGCAAAAGGGTACAATGTAGCATTACAGCAGGTGACTGCAGACTATTATGTGTTATTGAATAGCGATGTAGCGGTTACACCAAGCTGGATAGAGCCAATTATTACATTGATGGAATCAGATGCAATGATTGCTGCATGTCAACCCAAAATTCGATCATTTCAAAACCGTGCAGAGTTTGAGTATGCAGGAGCCTGTGGGGGATGGATAGATGCATTTGGATATCCTTTTTCAAGGGGAAGGATTTTTGATACTTGCGAAACAGACAATGGGCAGTATGACATTGCTGAGCCTTGTTTTTGGGCTACGGGAGCTGCATTATTTGTTCGGGCAAAGCAGTTTCATGAAATGCAAGGTTTTGATCCATATTTTTTTGCACATCAAGAGGAGATAGATTTGTGTTGGAGATTGCAAAATGCGGGGTATAAGATTTTTGTTCAGCCGAAATCCGTTGTATATCATGTTGGAGGAGGAACATTGCCCAAGGGAAATTCGATGAAGACATATTTGAACTTCAGAAACAACCTCATCATGATGACGAAGAATCTTCCTATTGCCGAATTGATTTGGAAAATTCCATTTCGATTTGTTTTGGATGGGATAACGGCTTGGCGGAGCTTGGTTAAGGGTGATGTTGGGTATTGGACAGCTATTGCAAAAGCGCATATGCATTATGTATATTGGTTGTTTTTTAAAAGTGGGAAATTGAATAGATGGAAGAAAGCAAATAAGAATATTCAGTACAGCGGTTTGTACAAAGGGTCTATTGTTTGGGCGTATTTTATAAAAAAGCAAAAAACGTTTTCAGAAATTATTTAGCCTAAATCATTTTTTTTAACAGGAAGGTCTTATTTTTGTCCGCGAAAATTAAACAATATGCATCAAGAAGTTACAGAGAATTCACGCAAAGATTTTACACATAATTGGGTTTCATCTTCTAGATTTATCTGGTTTTGCCAGGTTTTTGTGATTGTGGCTTTCATCTTAGGTGGATGTTACAGTTTATATACGCACAGATACAAGGGAAAACCAGAGGTGAATGTTCCGGATAATACCTTGTACAATCCGAAATATAAATAAGTTTGTTTTTTTTAAATAACATCCCTTATTTTTGCAGTCCAAAAAAATAAAGTTCTTTTATAGTATGCGGAAGTAGCTCATTTGGTAGAGCACGACCTTGCCAAGGTCGGGGTGGCCGGTTCGAGCCCGGTCTTCCGCTCATCTTTCCCGTCACGATTAATCGGACGGGATTTTTTTTAAAATATTACGTTAAGACAATTCTGTCAAACGTATTGGAGCCACTCGGGTGGTGGAACTGGTAGACACGCAGGACTTAAAATCCTGTTCGCAGCAATGCGAGTGACGGTTCGATTCCGTTCCCGAGTACATTGTTGTTTTATAATACAACAGATAAGCCGACCAATTGGTCGGCTTTGTTATTAATTTGAGGTTTAAATTCCTAGCGATGCCAAAGAAATTACATTGATACCATCTTGTCGGGTGTAACTAATTCCTGTTCCTGTTATAATGTTGAGT
>CAIQHJ010000265.1 GCA_903871575.1 uncultured Bacteroidota bacterium | reverse complement strand
TTCCATTCACTTTTACCTTCGTAACCTGCTTCCCTTGTGCAGTCACTGTTCCATCTTTATCTACCTGAACTCCAGGAAGGTTTTTTAATATTTGCTCTACGTTGTCGTTTTTTCTATACATCGTACTATCCACGACATAAGAAACTGTATCTTCTTTTATTTGAACTTTTTGAGATTCCAACGTCACATTCCCCAACATATTAGAGCCGGGAATCATTACAATATCTTCTGTAAAATTCAATCCGGGCGTTGCAGAAAAGTCGTATTTTTTAACCATATTATCAAAACCAACATAACTCACAACCAGCTTGTATGCATCTTTTGCCAACACAAACTGAAAGATTCCGTTTTCATTTGTCAATGTTTTAAGGCTATCTCCAGTTGATTCATTTCGAATGATGAGTGTAGCTTTTGATAATTTGCTGCCGTCTTGCGCTTTGATGGTTCCTGAAAATGTAAAATTGCTTTGTCCAAATAGGGTTGAGGTTACGAAGAGAAACAAAATCGCGATGGAAGTTTTCATATACATGTAGATACTTTAATTGTTTTAATTGTTGCTTTTCAGATCAGCTACTGTTGTTTGTGATTGTATGTTGGACTTGTTGTTTTGGGTAGGATAGCTTTCTATAAAAGTTGTTAGGCTTTCGATGAATTGAGATTGCGATTCAAACAGAAATTGATGTTGAATGGGTAAGACAAAGATTGGAAAACTACTCAATTCGTTTTTAAATTTTATCAACCGCACTGCGTCTTTTTCTGTTGTAATCATAATTTTGTTTGCTGAGACGTTGGCTTGGTACTGCAGTTTAATGTCCTGCAAATCTGCGCTACTAAAAATATGATGATCTGCATATGAAATCATTTCATACGACTGAAGTTGGTCTGTAAGATATTGCATGATGGGTTTAGGATTGGCTATACCGCACAACAACAATGCAACATCTTGTTCATTTAAAATTTTTACTGTTTTATCGAAGAGATGGTAAGGATTGTTGTATTGAATGCAAGTAAAATAACATTTTTGGTGTGGAAGCAAGTTTAATTCCTTTTCAATTTTCAATCGCTCTATCTGAGTAAGATTTGATGGGCATTTGGTTACAATGATGATGTCTGCTCTTTTGCTGCTGGAAGCGATATCTCTCAAATCACCGGCTGGCATCATAAAGTCTCTTGTATATAAATTGTGGTAATCGGTGAGGATGATGTTCAATCCCGCCAACACGCTTCGATGTTGAAATGCATCATCTAAAACGATCACTGCAGTTTCTGGTCGTTGATATAAAATTTGCGGTATGGCCACCAATCGCTCCTCTCCCACTGCTACAACTATATTTGGAAATTTTTGATGAAACTGCATCGGCTCATCGCCAATTTCAAGTGCAGTTGTCGTTTCATTGGCAATGGCAAATCCTTTTGTTTTTCGTTTATAACCACGACTCAATGTAGCAATGTTGTATGTGGATTGCAGTTGGTGTACAATCAATTCTGTTAAAGGCGTTTTCCCTGTTCCACCTACCGCAAGATTTCCAATACAAATAATGGGGAAGTTAAAACGCACCGACTTTAGCACTTTCCAATCAAATAATTTGTTTCTAATCCAAATGATTATTCCATAAATTATTGAAAAAGGAAACAGTACATATCTAAAGCTTTTTAGCAAATGGTAAGTTTTATGGTTGTATAAAAATTGAAAATATGGTTGTGCCGTAATTTCTTTCGGTTTTATAATAATCAAATTTCTTGTAATCGTTTCTGGGCGTATGTTCCAAAACAAACCATCCCCCCTTTTTTAGCAATTGTTCTGCAAAAATCAATCTGGGTAAATCGTCAATTGTGGTTAAAGCATATGGCGGTCCGGCAAAAATGAAATTGTATTGTTGCTGGCATCCTTTGATAAAGGCGAAAACATCTTGTTTTACAAAATGAAAATTATCAAATTGGAGTGAGGTAGCGGTTGTCTTGATAAATTCAAACATTTTAGGATCCTTTTCTACAATCGTTAGCGATTGTGCTCCCCTGCTGGCCAATTCATAACTGATGCATCCTGTTCCACCAAATAAGTCTAGTGATTCAATGTCTTCAAAATCCAAATTGTTTTGAATGATGTTAAACAACCCTTCTTTTGCAATATCGGTTGTAGGCCTGGTATGAGGCATATGTGTTGGTGGTGAAATCCTTCTGCCACCATGTATTCCACTTATAATTCGCATGTTGCCAAAGCTATTAAATGGCTGAAAAAATGAGATGGAAAAACATTGATTTCTGTACTCAATACAATGTTTTCATCCGGAACTTCAAAAACGACATCCAGGAAATAACTGTAAATCAACTTAAATAAATTGGAGTCAGACATCATCAACCCACTAATTATTAATTTCATTTCGGTGGGCTTCATTTCATATTGTTCACAACAATTTAATAAATGATACACCACATCTTCGGGTGTATTGAAATGAAATTGCTGAACCAATTGTAAAGCGCCCGCTTTAAACAGCAAAACTTTAAATGAATCTTGATAAAAAATACACTTCAAACCATTTCCTTCATATGGATTTGCCAATTGTTCAACTGAAGCATGATGATGCGTTGATGCATTAAATGTTTGTTTCAGTATAGCATCAATTGTTGATTCTATTCGGTAAATATGCCATGCTTCTATTTTTTCTACATAATTTTCATAGATCTGCACCGCAGCATTTTCA
>CAIQHJ010000264.1 GCA_903871575.1 uncultured Bacteroidota bacterium | reverse complement strand
GGCCAACGCCGATCTGGTTTCTTTTGTGTCAATGAGAAAAGATGGCACTTTCAGTGTCTTGTTGTTGTATGCAGCTTGGTTGCCTCTGTTCCATGGCGTGTGAGGCTGATTGGTTGCTACAATCAATAAGTAAGGTTTCGATTTGTCTTTATTGATAAAATTTTCTGCGTCTTTTAGCTCGATGTCAATTCCATCTCCATTATCACTGTTGCGTCCGCCGAGGTATTCAAACGGGAAATTGCTCATTGGCGCATAGTGTTGTTTTCCAATTAAAGCAACCCTATATCCCAAGCCAATAAAATGCTGTACGATGCTGACGATGTTATCGTATACCTGAGCATGATTGGGATACGACCCATTTTTAACAGGGAAAATACCAGTGTATAAACTTTGTCTTGTGGGTCCGCACATGGCCGTTGCATTGTTCATGTTATCAAAACAAAGGCCTTCTTTTGCTAGTTTTGAGAGGTTGGGTGTGTTCACATCAAGGTTTCCGTATGGTTCGCAAGCAATCGACATCATATCATCTGCCAAAAAAAATAGAATGTCTGGCTGTTTTTCTATTGTTGATTGTTTTGATTGTGGATGGGATTTTTTTGTTGGGATGGCCTTATCAAAATCATTTGCCACTATCTGTTTTTGCACAACAGAATTGTTATTTGGCTTTAATAAATTGGGTTGCTGCTGAACTTGCGTATTTTTCATAAACAAAAAAGTAAAACTGCAAATGGCAACGAAAATTAAAGAAGATTTGATTAAGGAGAAATTCATGTGATTGATTTTAATGCTGTTTTTTGATGATTTAATTAATTATTTATTTGAAACGCACCTGAACCCAACATGCTCCATGCTTGTGTCTGAAGAGCTTTTCATTCTGCTGGCATTTCTGTATCCGCTGCAATAAGATTCATTACACAAGAAAGATCCGCCACGCATCACGCGCTTTGAAACTAGCGGCTCATCTGGATCGTAACTTACCAAAGGTCCGGTTGGGTTATTGGAAACTTTTTGTTTGCTGCAGTTTTGATAATAGGAATTGTTGTATAGGTCGCTGCACCATTCCCACACGTTACCTGACATATCATACAATCCAAAGGAATTGGGTGGAAAAGATTTTACGGGTGCTGCAAAGTAAAATTGGTCTGCCGTATCGTTTTGATTGGGAAAGCTTCCTTGCCAATAATTGCAATGAAAAATGCCAGAGTCTACAGGGGCGTTACCCCAACTGTACATATTGTTTTTCAAACCACCTCTTGCAGCATATTCCCACTCAGCTTCGGTTGGCAATCGTTTACCAGCCCAGCTACAATAAGCATTTGCATCTTCCCAGCTTACTTGAACCACAGGAAATTTTTCCATTCCTTCAATGGAGGAAGATGGCCCGTGTGGATGACGCCAATTTGCTCCATGTTTCCATTGCCACCATTGGCTATAATCGGTTAAGCTCACCACATCATTGGTTTGTTCAAAAACCAATGATGCCGCTTTAAGCATTTCTGAATCAGGCATTGGGGTATTGGGTGGCAATTGTTTTTTTAGGTCATCCCAATTCACATCTTTTTCAGCTGTGGTAATATAACCAGTGGCTGCAACAAAATTGGAAAATTGCTCATTGGTCACTTCCGTTTCATCCATATAAAAACCATTCACTTGCACCAAATGTTTAGGAAATTCATCTGATCTGGCTTGATCATTATCTCCACCCATCAAAAACGTATCACCTGCAATCCATTTCATACCCGATTTAGAAGCTGGGGCAGTTGCAGCATTATTTTTCTTTTGGATGCTAGAAACACCGTTATCAAATCTTTTGGGAATATTTTTATTGCAACAAATTTTTGAAGCATGATTGTGAACGGTATCGATGGAAATTTGATGGGCCGTATCTTGCGAGCGTGCACTCGTACCCAACAAGAACAACATCAAAATAAAAAAGCAATATTTACAATTAGGTTTCATCTTGTGGTTTTGTTTTTACTACTTGGCATACGCTTCATTTCTATTTGAAATACGAAAACACCATTGTCAATTAAATGCAATTATTCAACATCCCAATTTACACCAATATCATTTTTGGATAAAATCCATTGACTATTAAATTGAGTTAGCTCTTCAAGCGTCAGCATCAAACCAAAAGGTTTTAAACGTGCAATAAGTTGATTGCGTATGGATGGAGAAAGTTGAACAGGGTTTGCTAACAAATTGTTTTTAATCGTCAATGAATCTGGTGCAATTGATTTAAAACCACTTGCATTAAGGTTGGTGTAATTGGTATAATTCTCTTGACATAGGTATTTTGCAGAAGGGTCGGCATTAAAAAGTACAGCATCTTCATTCAAATTATCTATGGGTTTCAATATTAAGTTCCCCGAAATTACAACACCTTGAGGAGCAATAAAGGATGCGGATTTGCTAGTGTTTCCAATAGACAATTTTACCGGAGATCCCATGGAATTGACTACAACGTTGTTGGCAACAAGTGCATTATCAGCCGGATTGTAATCACTAACATCGGCGCCGGGCATACCAGACATCAATACCAACGGCCCTTTCATTGGAGAGGTTTCACCACCCTCTACATTTTCAATGTAATTATTAAAAACAGTTTGATAATTGTTCACTATCCTTATGCCTCCACTTTTTCGTCTGTCTGATTGACCATTGATATAATTTCCGTAGACCAAACAATGTGTTCCATGTCTCAACACCAAAGCACCGTCATTGTTAAAGAAATTATTGAATCTATAAATGTTATAACAACTTTTATTGCTGATTACTTCTGCTTCAATGCGGGTATCTTCAAAATAATTTGATTCAATGATATTGTAACCCTTTGTATTAGAAGTAGCACTAACGCCAACCCTTATTTGCTCTCCTCCATTTTCAGAATACGTTCTGTAACCAAAATAATTGTGGTGAATGCGATGATACGTTGACGGTGCTTGGTCAGAACCTTTTACAAAATCATCACCTTCAAAATATCGAATAGAAACCGTTGGTCCTTTGTTTGTTTTTCCTTTGAAATAGCAATGATCCAATTCATTGTGTGTCCCTTTTATCTCAACATAATTATTGTTTTTTTGAGAGGCTTCTGTGGGTGTATAATCGATGATGGCGCAATTGGAAACGCTGCAATACATCGGCAATATGCCATCAGATTGTTTTTCTAATCCAACGGTGATCGGATTGGATTTGTCTGACAATGTGCATTCTCCTTTGAAAGTAAACCCTTCAAATTTTAGGTATACGCCATAAATATTGACATGCGAATTTCCATCAAAAATGACTTTTCCTGGAGTTTCTGCTTTTAAAACAATTGGATGATCGGCAGTTCCTTTTGCATTTGGGTAAAAAACAATCTGTTCATTTGAATAGATTCCGTTCTCCCAAACGATGACATCACCGGCATCCAAGTCGTTCATTAACTTTTTGAGCTGAGTTGCACTGTTTACGGTGTATTGTTTAGCAACGCAAAAAAACGGAACGACGTTTAATAGTATGATAGTAAGACATCTTCTCATTATTTTTCTTCTTGAGATTTAAAATAATCGAGCATTTTAGATTTCAGTTCAATTGATGTAGAAGAATAATTTTTATCATGTACTACGTTCTTCTTTTCCAAAGGATCAACTGAATAATCATACAATTCTTCACCCATTATTGCATCTGCAGAAAATGCATTTGTACTTCTAAAGCTATTTTTCATCCAAATGGTATAACGGTATTGGTTATTTCGAATCGAATATCCCATTACTTTTGCGCCGGCATATCCCAATCTTTCTGTTTCGGGATCACCACCACTTCTTGGGTATTGACTAACAGAAAATGCTTTTACAGCAGTATTTGCATTTTTCATAACTGGCTTTAAACTTACACCATCTAAATCAGCAGGAATCTCTAAACCAGCAAGATCGCAAAGCGTTGGAAACACATCAACAAACTCAGATTGCGAGCGGGTCGTATTTTGTTTAATCTTTGGAGAAGAAATAATCAAAGGTGCGTGTGTTGCTTGTTCAAAATTGGTATGCTTACACCATAAATTATGATCACCTAAATGCCATCCATGATCACCCCATAAAACGATGATGGTATTTTTAGAAAGCCCTAAAGAATCTAATGTATTGAGCAAAATGCCTACTTGAGCATCGGTGTAAGAAATTGCTGCATAATATCCGTGTATCAATTCCTTTTGTTTATCAACAGGTAGTGTTACGCCAAAATTTTTTGTATCAGAAAAAGCAGTTAAGGGCGCAATGTCTGAGTATGCTCTGATTTCACCTGCATTATGAAAAGCAACATCTACTGCATCAGCAGGTTTTTCTTGGTATTCGGCAAGTGGCATTTCGTTGCGTTGATATAAATCCCAATATTTTTTGGGTGCCACAAAAGGCAAATGCGGTTTCGCAATTCCAACAGCAAAGAAGAACGGATTTTTCTGTTCACTTAATTCAATTAGAATGTCTTTGGCTTGTAAAATATTTGCTCCATCATTGTAGGCATTATCTGGCACATCGATGCATTCTGTTGTAGGTCGAATCTTCTTTAATGCATATTCATTGGCTTCATTTTTTTTCATTCCTTGGCTCAACCCTTCTTTGACAAACTGATCTGCCAGCTGTTTTGTTTCCAATAATTGATATCTGCCCAAGGCAGGCTCACCCCATCTTGCGTCATAATATTTGCTGTCTGTTTTATAATAAGGAACTGTCCACGATGGCCCATCAATTTCTTTATCAACGCATCTTGGATCATATACTTTTCCAATACCTTGAGTAGAATATCCTTTGGTTGAAAAATATTGTGGGATTGATACAATGTTGGGATTGATGTCACGCATCTTCGTTTTCAGGTCCCACACTTTTGTATGATCTGGACGTTTGCCTGTCATTAAACTAGCTCTTGTTGGTCCGCATACTGCCTGTTGACAATAATTGCTTAAAAACACGGTGCCTCTTTTAGCTAATTTATCAATGTTGGGCGTTTTAATAATGCTATCACCATAGCAACCTAAAATAGGTTTTAAGTCGTCAATAGCGATAAATAAAACATTTAATTTTTGTTCTTTTTGTGCATTAGACATGTTTCCATTCAACAAAAAAAGAAGCAGAAATACTAACGGAGATCCAATTTTATTTTTCATGATTGTTCAGATGTAATTTAATGTGTAGGGTTTAATGTTTGTGGTTTATTGTTTGTAGTTAATCGTTTGGGGTTTGGGGTTTTGGGTTTGGGGTTATCCAGCATCCAGCCTATCCAGCCTATCCAGCTTTATCTAGCCCATCCAGCCTATCAAAAAAAAGCCCGCCCCAATGAAGGAGCAGGCT
>CAIQHJ010000263.1 GCA_903871575.1 uncultured Bacteroidota bacterium | reverse complement strand
GCCGGAGGGATCGGTATTGATTTTAGACAGCGCCGGGGTAGTGGTAGATGTGGTGGGGGAAGCGGAGGCAGGAGATGATGTGGAGCGATTTTCGGGGATGTTGACGCCAGGGTTTATCAATTGTCATTGTCATCTCGAGCTTTCGCACATGAGGGGCAAGGTGCCCAAGCATACCGGGTTGATAGATTTTTTGCTGAACATTGTAGAGAACCGACAGGCAACAGCAGCCGCAATTCAATTGGCCATTGAAACTGCCGAAAATGAAATGATTCAAAATGGCATTGTGGCGGTGGGGGATATTTGCAACACGACAGATACGGTTGCACAAAAGAAGAAAGGACATTTGCATTATCAGAATTTTATAGAGGTGGCTGGTTTTTCGGAGGGGATAGCGGAAAAGCGATTCAATGGCATCTTGGAGATTTACGATGCGTTTGAAAAGATTGCTCCATTCAATTCAATAGTACCGCATGCGCCATATTCTGTGTCGACAACTTTGCTAGAAAAAATAACATCATTTAAGGGTAATGGCATCATGACCATGCACAACCAGGAAACGTTGGCAGAGAATGAGCTGTATGAAAAAATGGAAGGGGATTTCCTGAAATTTTATCAGCAGTTGAATATACCTGTGGATGGTTTTACATCATTGGAAAGAAGCAGTTTGCAGCATTTTCTGCCTTATTTTAATTTGGATCAGTCATTGATTTTGGTACACAATGTATGCACAAGTGAAGCAGATATCGGTTATGCGCAGACGCAGTATGAAAAAGGGAATGCGGCATTGTTTTTCTGTTTGTGTCCGAGTGCGAATCGGTATATCAGTAATCAATTGCCGGATGTAAATATGTTTGTAAGAAGTGGCGTGAATTTGGTATTGGGAACCGATAGTTTGGCTTCCAATGATGGGTTAAGTATATGGGAGGAGATAAAGGTATTGCAAGAAAGATTCCCGGAGATATCGTTAGTAGAAATGTTGCGTTGGGCAACGCTTAATGGCGCTAGGGCGTTGAAGATTGACGAGCGGTATGGAAGTTTTGAGAAAGGGAAAAGGCCGGGAGTGGTGTTGATTGGTGCTGATGGGAGATGTGGGCTACAATGAAATCATCGGAAATTGAAGACATGTTAAAATAAATTCGTTTTTCATTTATGGGAGAATGATGAATTCGTGGCAAACCAATAAAACATAATCAAAGTCACCCTTTGGGGGATTGAGGGGGCTGCACCACAAACATTCAAAAGAATTTTCCTCTCCAAATCAGTTGTTTTCATCATTGAAATATATTTCGGATACAGTCTATTTGCATTCATAAATTCTATTTTATGATTTCAGAAAACGACATACTTGATTGTATTATAAGAATACGCGGTAAAAAAGTTATTATTGATAGGGATTTGGCTTCAATATATGGGGTAACCACTAAAAGGCTGAATGAGCAAGTAAAAAGAAATGTATCTAGGTTTCCTGAGGATTTTATCTTTCAACTAACAAAAGAAGAAAAAGTGGAACTGGTCGCAAATTGCGACCGGTTCCTATTGTTGCGTCATGCTACTACATTACCTTATGCTTTTACAGAACATGGTGCAGTAATGTTGGCTTGTATTTTGAATAGTGAAAAAGCTATTCAGGCTAATATCCAAATTGTAAGGGTGTTTACAGCTATTCGAGAATTAGCGTTACATAACAAAGACATGCTGTTGAAAATTGAACAAATTGAACAAAAAATCGGAATGCATGATAAAGAGATTGTTGTGATATTTAACACGTTGAAAAAAATGCTGGAGCCGAAGCCTGTTCCAAAAAGAAATCGAATTGGATTTAGTGGGCTTGGGGTTGGGGATGAGGTTTGCCCATTCATGAGAGAATGCCCATTTCACTTCCGAAATCCACTTCCTTATTTTTACTTTCTTATTTCTTATTCTTTATTACTTTAATATCGAATCCTTGCCAGCAGCAACCTCGTTTCGTTGTTCATTTTAG
>CAIQHJ010000262.1 GCA_903871575.1 uncultured Bacteroidota bacterium | reverse complement strand
TTTAGTGTTGGCGGCATTACCCCGAGTTTATACAGCACTTTCCAATGGAGTTTTACACCCAGTGGAGCACCGAATGTAAACAATGATTCTACACCAACGATCAATTTTAATATCGCTGGAATATACGCTGCAACTTTAATCATTAAAGATAGAAATGGTTGCAAAGACACGATTCGTCGTCCCCAATTTATGACTGTAAATGGACCAAGAGCAAATTTTTTAGCTAGCACAACTACTTTGTGTTCATCTGGGATAACAAGTTTTAGGGATAGCTCTATTTCTGATGGAAGAAATACCATTGTTCAATGGATATGGAATTTTGGTGACGGCGATATCGACACAACAAGTATTGGAAGTGTTACGCATAATTATACGTTAGGCGGAAGCTTCACAGTTAGCATGACTGCAATAGATGCGAGCGGTTGCCGTGACACAAAAACCTATTCAAACTTCATTAATGTTACTCATCCTACGGCAGCATTCAGCACGTATGATACGTTAAGCTGCCCAAGAGCGAACATTAATTTCAACAACAATTCTAATGGATCTGGATTAACTTATTTCTGGACATTTGGTGATGGAGATACCTCAACAGCACAAAGTCCGGTGCATCAATACAGAACAAATGGTTTGTATACTGTTAAATTGGTTGTAACCACAGCTCAAGGATGCACGGATAGCATTACACAAGTTAATTTGGTTAGAATTGTAACGCCAATGGCAAGATTTACAGTGAGCGATACGTTGGGTACTTGCCCGCCATTGGTAGTAACGTTTACGAATAACGCTGCCAATTATCTAACATACAATTGGAATTTTGGTGACGGTCTTACTTCTGGTTCAACTGAATTTAATCCGGTACATACCTACAATGCACCAGGCACATACGTTTCGAAATTAACAGTTACTGGACCAGGTGGATGTACATCTATTAGAACCAAAACAATTGTGGTATTGGGACCAAACGGAACATTTACTTATGGACCGATTAACGGATGTGTACCAACTACCGTAAATTATACTGCCAACACGGTGGGCACTAGCTCGATGGTTTGGGACTATGGTAATGGTGCTACGCAATCTACAAATTTGAATACGACATCACATAATTATACATCAACCGGAACTTTTGTACCGAACTTGATATTGAGTGATACCGCAGGATGTTCGGTAACCATTCCAGGAAGAGATACAATCCGAATGTATGATGTACAAGCTGGCTTTGATTTTGTGAATGCAGTGATGTGCGACAGAGGTAGCATTACTTTCAACAACACGACAGTAAGTACCGACATCATTACTGGCTATACCTGGAATTTTGGAGAAGGATCACCCTCTTCATCACAAAGTCCATCGCACACTTACAACAGTACTGGCACGTATTTGCCACAATTGATAGCAACTACACAGCACGGATGTAAGGATACGGTAATGGCAACAACACCAGTAAAAGTAGTTGCTTCGCCGCAAGCCAGCATCACACAAACAGCAAATGGCTGTGTAAATTTATCGGCCACATTTCAAGCTTCTTTGCTGGTAGCTGATACCTCAAACATTAGCTGGAGCTGGGATTTTGGAAGTGGTAGAACCCCGTCACAATTGGCAACACCTCCTGTTCAAATATACAATGTGGCAGGCGTTTATCCGGTGTCGTTATTGGCAACCAACAGTAGTGGTTGTATGGATACCGTAATCAGCAGTATTGAGGCTTATGCAATTCCAAATATCAATGCAGGTTTAGATACCATTATGTGTAAAGGTGCAGGTATGGTGTTGAATGCAACAGGCGGAGCTACTTATGTTTGGTCTCCAGCCAACGCTCTCAGCTGCACGAATTGTGCAAGTCCAACAGCTAACCCAACCGTTCCCGTTGTTTATCATGTAACAGGAACTTCTATACATGGTTGTGTAAACAGAGATTCGATGAGATTGGATATCAAATATCCATTCAGCATGACGAGTAGTCCAAAAGACAGTTTGTGTGCTGGTAGCTCATTGCGATTGATGGCCAGTGGTGCTCACGGTTATACATGGACGCCAAGTACAGGATTGGATAATCCTACTGCTGCAAATCCAGTAGCATCTCCTACAACCACTACCATTTATCAAGTAGTAGGTGTAGACGACAGAGGCTGCTTTAGAGATACAGCGTTGGTTCCAGTGATTGTGTTCAGTATGCCAACAGTAGAAGCAGGTGCAGATAGAGTGTTGAATGTTGGACAAACCATAGATTTGATTCCACAAGTATCTGCCGATGTTATATCTGCAAGATGGACACCAACTGGATCAATATTCAGAGATGTGTTCCCTGGTGTAACGGTGAAGCCAAGAGCAACAACAACCTATACGGTTAAAGTAAGCAACAGCGGTGGATGTACAACAACAGATCAACTAACCGTGAATGTACTTTGTAACGGTGCAAACTTATTTATTCCAAATACATTCTCACCAAATGGCGACGGCATGAATGATCATTTCTACCCAAGAGGAAGCGGCATCTTCACCATTAAATCGATGAAAATTTTCTCTAGATGGGGTGAGATTGTTTTTGAAAAGAACAATTTCAGCGCAAACGATGTGTCTAAAGCATGGGATGGAAAATTCAAAGGACGTCCATCTTCACCAGACGTATTCGTGTATGTTGTAGATGTGATTTGTGAGAACAATGAGGTGCTCACTTTCAAAGGAAACGTTGCACTGATTAAATAAAAATGAATTAAACGCGCTTTGTTTTTTATGAACGATAAGTCAAGGTTTATGATCAAAAATAAACCTTGCTTTTCAAAAACACAGCGAATAAAATAAATACCCTAAGCAAACAACAACAACAATTTCAACAGCAGTAATTCTTTATACAATTGCTGCTACAAACACCATCCGTACCATGAAACAAATAATCAAAATGCTAACCGTATGCACGCTGCTTACCAACACGTTGGAAACAAAAGCACAAGATGTACATTTCTCGCAAATTTTTGAAACACCCTTGTTGAGAAATCCATCACTAGCCGGATTGTTTACAGGTGATATAAGAATGCAATCTGTATACAGAACACAATGGAACACCGTAACTGTTCCCTATCAAACAACATCCTTAAGTGCTGAAGTAAAACACCAATTGAAAAACGGCGTTGACTACATTACGTATGGCGGACAAATCATGTATGATAAAGCTGGAACGGTTGCACTTACATCTACACAAGTGTTGCCCACCATCAATTACAACAAATCGATGAGTGCATATAAAAATGTTTACCTCTCTTTAGGATTTATGGGTGGACTGGTACAAAGAAGATTCGACAGAAGCAAAGTAACTACCAACAATCAATACGATGGTACATTATACAATGGAAATTTAGCTGATGGAGAATCATTAACCTCATCATCTTACTCATATTTTGATGGAAGTGTTGGGATGAGTTTAAATTCACAAATTGGCGAAAACGACAACAATAATTTCTTTGTTGGCATGGCATATCATCATTTTAATCAATCGAGAAAAAATAGTTTTTACAATACGAATAGAGACAAGGTTACTCCAAAATGGGTAGCATCTGGGGGAATAAGATTTGGCATGTCGCAAAACTCCTATTTCACTTTACAATCAGATTATACGGTTCAAGGCAGTTATAAAGAAATGGTTGGAGGGGCGTTGTATTCATGGAAATTGGATGAAAACGATTTGGATAAATATGTACTTCATGCAGGCGCATACATGAGATGGAAAGATGCCATCATACCAGTAGCCAAATTAGAGTTCAGGCCTTTTGCAGTTGCCATGAGTTATGATGCTAATATTTCTCCTTTAAAAAAGAGCAGCAATGGTCAGGGCGGTTTTGAAGTATCCCTCACCTATCAAAAAGCAAAAAGAAACAACAGCAGTTTGGATGCCATGAGATGTCCAAAATTTTAAAAAATAGCTATCTCATTACTTAAAAATATTTCGCATACCGATTACATTTTTTGTTTTTATGGATTGTTTGGATAACAGAGACCCCACCTAATCAGTGGGGTTGGCTGTTTGGTGTCATAAAATTATTTTGAAATGTTGCTTTTTTTAAAAAGAGGTATTTAACTTGCAGTCCTAAAACAAAAATTATGTCAATCCAAATCGGTGCAGCCGCTCCCAATTTTAGTCTACATGCTTCTATGAAAGAAGTAGTGCAATTAAGTGATTTTGCTGGAAAACAAAATGTATTGATTTTGTTTTTTCCTCAGGCTTTTACAGGCGTTTGCACGAAAGAGCTTTGTGGCGTTAGAGACGATATCAATAAATATCAAAATGCAGATGCTCAAGTTTTGGCTATATCTGTAGATTCTGTTTTTACATTGGCGAAATTTAAAGAAGAACAACAACTCAATTTTCCTTTGTTGAGTGATTTTAATAAAGAGACATCTGAGGCTTATGGTTCAATTTATGCATCGTTCACCGATATGGGTATGAAAGGTGTGAGCAAAAGATCAGCATTTGTGGTTGATAAAGCAGGTAATGTGCAATACGCCGAGGTTTTGGAAAGTGCTGGCGATGTTCCAAATTTCGAAGCCATTAACGAAACTTTAGCCCGTTTAAGCTAAAATCAACCCTTCGTTTTTTCAATTTGTCGTCATCTTTTTGAATTTTTGTCATTTTATTGACTAACTTTAAAAAGTAAATTTTTTCAATTGAAAAGTAGCTTCTTCATATTTTTCTTTGTTGTAATCATGGGAATGGCATCAATAGGTCAAACAACCGGTGCCGATCAGAGCAATAAATATATTCGGTACTACCCCAACCCTGCATCAACTTTTATAAATTTTGATTACCAAAGGGGTTATAGTTCTGGATATTCTTTGCTGATTTTTAATTTCATGGGTAAGAAAGTTTACGAAATAAAAAATACACCTTCAAGAATGAACCTTTCTTTGAGTGATTTTTACAGAGGAATTTATATTTATCAGCTCAGAGATAAAAATGGTCAAATGTTGGAATCTGGAAAGTTTCAGATTGCCAAATAATCCACTTCCAATTCAAAATCTCCTAGATTTTTAATGTCGTAATTTTTTTTGTGTCAAATTGACTGCCCTTTATACATTGGCAATATGTTTGACAATACTACATTTGCGAACTAAAATATAAATAATTATAATGGAAGATACAACAACAAGCCCCGAAGAAGCAGTTACCAACGAAATGAATGCATCTGAAGCAACAAATCAAGAAACCCCAATACCAGAAATGTCAGAAGAATCTAAATTGCAAAAAGAGTTGGAAGAACTGAAAGACAAATACATTAGAATGCTCGCTGAGTTTGATAATTTCAAGCGTCGTTCTTATAAAGAGCGTGTAGAATTACAACAAACCGCCGGAAAAGATATCATTATTGCGCTGCTAGATGTATTGGATGATTGCGATCGTGCAGAAAATCAAATCAAACTACAAACCGAACAATTGAACTCCAATGAAGGAACTTTGTTGGTCTTCAATAAATTG
The DNA here is from genome assembly GCA_903871575.1 of uncultured Bacteroidota bacterium. Taxonomy (GTDB): domain Bacteria; phylum Bacteroidota; class Bacteroidia; order Chitinophagales; family Chitinophagaceae; genus Ferruginibacter. Next base: position 5,156 of record CAIQHJ010000262.1, on the reverse strand, counting down.
AGAAATATTTTACAACAAAAAGGATTGGCTGCTTTTGAAAGCATTCAACAAGATTTTGATGTAGAGAAACACGAAGCCATCACAACAATTGAGGCGGGAGAAGACAACAGTGGAAGAGTGGTTGACGAGCTGCAGAAAGGATATTATTTAAACGAAAAATTGATCCGCTTTGCAAAAGTGGTCGTTGGGAAATAAAAAACAGTCGCAATTATTATGTCTAACAAAAGAGATTTTTACGAAATATTAGGTGTTTCAAAATCTGCGTCTGCAGAAGAAATCAAAAAGGCTTATAGAAAGGTAGCAATGCAGTTTCACCCGGATAGAAATCCCGGTGATAAAAGCGCTGAAGATAAATTTAAAGAAGCTGCAGAAGCTTATGAGATTTTAAATGATGCCGATAAAAAAGCACAATATGATCGTTATGGCCACAATGCATTTAGCCAAGGAAGAGGCGGTGGTAACCATGGTGGTGGCGGCATGAACATGGATGATATCTTCAGTCAGTTTGGGGATATTTTTGGCGATGATAGTTTTAGCGGTTTTTTTGGAAACAGAGGCGGCCGAGGTGGTAGAACTGCTAGCGGAAACAGAGGCAGCAACCTTCGGGTGAAATTGAAAATGAATTTTGAGGAGATGGCAAAAGGAGCGAACAAAACCATCAAAATCAAAAAATATGTAAAATGCGCTCCCTGTCAGGGATCTGGGGCTAAAGATAAAAACAGTGTACAAACCTGTGGAACCTGTAATGGCAGTGGACAAGTGAGAAGAGTACAAAATACTTTTTTAGGACAAATGCAAACGGTGACCACTTGTCCAACTTGCAATGGTGATGGCACTTCTATAACAGTGAAATGTGCAAGTTGTAAAGGTGAAGGCCGTGTTTATGGTGAAGAAACAGTAAGCATCGACATTCCAGCAGGTGTTCAGGAAGGCATGCAACTGAGCATCAGTGGCAAAGGAAATATTGGCGAAAGAGGTGGTAGCTTTGGTGATTTAATTGTTGTAATAGAAGAAGAAGCACATCCACAATTACAAAGAGATGGACTAAATGTTGCTTTTGATTTATACATTTCTTTTCCAGATGCCGTATTTGGAACCCAAGTAGAAGTACCAACAATTGATGGTCGCGCTAAAATTAAGATTCCTGCCGGTACACAAAGTGGAAAAATATTCAGATTAAAAGGCAAAGGATTTCCCCAAGTAAATAGCTATGAAAAAGGCGATCAACTGATTCATGTAAATGTATGGACGCCTCAGTCTGTATCTTCAGATGAAAAAGCCATGTTAGAAAAAATGAACAATGCAGGAAATTTTGATCCAAAGCCGGAAAAAAATGAGAAATCATTTTTCGACAAAGTGAGAGAAATGTTTAGCTAATCTCTTCTTCTTTTTTTCTTATCGCCATATAATTTTATTGCTTTTTCGATGAGCAATAAAAATTCTTTTTGCAAGTGATTGGACGTGTCGGCTGAAGACTTGGCTAGTTTTTGTATGTCGAGCCAAGATTGATTTTTCATGTACGGAGATTGCTTCAATTTCAATGCAAACATTGCAACAGCAGTTGCAAATGACAATGATTTTTGCGCACTATCTGCTGTCACAAGTGAAGATGAAACTTGATATCGTATTTGTTTCAGGCCAGCTGTCGAATCTTGATGAAGCTTGTATTTCAAATCGAGTGTTGCCATTGTTTGTTTAATGGAATCAGCTATCGTTGTAGTTGGAAGGATTTCGAATAAAGCCATCACATTGCTGCCGCTACCAATTTCACCGCCCTCGAGATAATTCGATGAATCTTTAAGCGCTTCTTTTTTATTGTCGAAGCCAATCAACCGGTAAGATTGTACCTGCGATGGATTGAATGTAACATTCATAAACACATCATCCGCAACCGAATAAAAGGTTTGGGTTAGCTCTGTAACCAATACCCTTTCTGCTTCTCGGATATCATCCAAATAAGCATAATTTCCATTGCCTTTTTTAGCCAGCGTTTGTAATTTGGAATCTTTAAAATTGCCCATGCCAACACCCAAACAAGTAAGGTATACACCAGATTGTCTTTGTTTTGAAATCATGTCATCCAACGCCGCTTCACTGGTTTGTCCAACATTGAAATCGCCATCCGTAGCTAAAATTATTCGATTATTTCCGCCTTTGATAAAACTATTTCTGGCCACTTGATAAGCAATTCGAATGGCAGACTCACCGGGCGTATCGCCAGCAGCTTCCAATTCTTCTATTGCCGTAAGAATTTTTTCCTTCTCACTACCCGAGGTAGGCTTTAGCCAAATCTGAACATATCCGCCATAGGTTACAATTGAAACTGTATCAACAGGTCGTAGGTTTTTTACAAATAGCTGAAAGGCTGCTTTCAACAAAGGCAAACGATTGGGCATATCCATACTTCCAGATACATCTATTAGAAATACAAAATTACCTGGCGGCACTTTCTCAAAATCTAATTTTTTGGCACTAACATTAACGAATAGTAGCTTTTCTTTGCTGTTCCAAGGACAAGCCGTTATTGCTGATCCCACATTAAACAAATTGTTTTTTTCTGGTGCTTGATAACCCAAATTGAAATAATTGATTAACTCTTCTGTTCTTACAGCATCTGGCGGTACCAAACTATTCATATTTAAAAAACGCCTTACATTGCTATAAGACGCCTTATTTACATTTAGCGAATACCCCGTGTTGGGGTAAGTTGCCGCAAGTACAAAATCATTTTCTATCAGTTGAAAATATGTCTCTTCGCTTTCAATCCAATGGCTGTTGTCCTTTTTGTTGAGATCTTTGGTAAAGGAAATTAATTTCGGTTGATTTTTACTTACTGCATCAGCAGAAAGCTTGAGCAATATGGTTTGCCATTGATTTGATTTTACGGCAACTGTCTTTGTTTCATAACCTTCTAATGTAATCGTAAGCGAATCGTTGAGCTGTTTTGTGTTGATTCCAAAACCACCCGAGCTTGCCCCTGAAAAAAAATACGATTTGGCGGAATGAAGAAAAATTCTAGCATTTGATAATGGCCTGTTTTTCTCATCTTTGATTTCACCTCTGAGATAATATTGACTGTAAGCAGTGGTTGCTAATAACGACAATAGACAATATGCAGCGAGTCTTTTCAAGTGGATTTAAATTAACCTAATTTACGAAAATTATTTTGCAAAAACCGAACCACTAGGCTACTATTTGATAAATTTCTTTTAGGTTTCTGCCCAGCCCATCGTAATCTAAACCAAAGCCGAGCAAGAATTTATTTTCCACTTCAAAACCAATGTACTTGATGTTCAATGGAAATTGCAAAGCTTCTGGCTTGTGCAACAATGCTGCTATTTCGATGCTTGCTGGATGCTGATCTTGTAACTGTGGTATAAATTCATGTAGCGTTTTTCCAGTATCTACAATGTCTTCTAAAATCACTACTTCTCTATCTTTCAATGATACATCCAATCCGATGGTGGTTAACACTTGTCCGGTGCTCTTTATTCCTTTGTATGAAGCCAACTTTACAAAACACACTTCGGCTTCTACATCAAGTGTTTTAAATAAATCTGCAGCAAACATGAAAGACCCATTCAGCACGGCTATAAACAGTGGTCTTTTATTTTTATAATCTTCGTTGATGGCTTTTCCGATTCTTTGAATTTGTATTTCGATTTCTTCTGCAGATAAAAATGTCTGAAATTTTTTATCGTGCACAATTATTTGGTTCATACGGTTTAGTTTGAGGTAATCAATTTCATTCCAACTTTTAATTGATCTGTTTGTAATTTATTCCAAATTCTCAAATCTGCCATTGTAACCTTGTACAGTTTAGCAATAGACAAAAGTGTTTCTTTGGGTTTTACTATGTGGTATGTTGTATTTGTTGATGTATTGCTTTCAATACGCGCTTCTGAAAGGCTTGATTCTCTGATGATCACTTTTGATTTAAGCGACAACTCCTGTCCTTTTTTTAAAACATCATTTTCTGTTAAACCATTATAAGCCATCAAGTAGCTTAACTGAATCGCAAATTTTTGAGAGATCTCGTACAGGGTTTCTGTTCCAGTTACGGTAAAGGTTTCTTGTGATCCTTCCGACCTTTTCCTTTCCAAATAAATCCAGATTGGAGAATCCAGTAATCCATCGATGAGTAAATCGTTGTAATCTAACAAGGTGATGAGGGGAATGTTGTATTGTGTGGCAATAGCGAGTAGCGAAATGCCAGAGTCTGCAAAAACAGCTTTCAAGCCATTGTATGTTTTGGCTTTGAATTTAGCTGGCTCTATTGCTTTGTTGATTTTATTGATGGAAGTAGAGATGATTTGTGTAGGTGTAGATTTTACTTCGAAATTCCTTTGTTGAAAATCGGGCATTTCTTTGAGTACTGCTATTGAGTATTCGTTTAAGTTGTTGTCTTCAATTATTTTGATGATCAATTGTGGGTAGCGAGGATTGGTTGCATAACCCGCTTTCTTCAATCCATATGCCCAACCTCTGTAATCTGCAGGATCTAAATTAAACAACGAAGCATAATGTGGCCTTGATCTTAAAAAATCACTATGGTCTTGATAACTGTGATATGCACTATCGTATTTTCTAAAACACTCCCCTGCTTCGTCATCGTCGTGGTAAACCGCTTCTCCTGTCCACTCGGTTTTACATTTTATACCAAAATGATTGTTTGACTTTTTAACTAAAATGCTGTTTCCAGATTCAGATTCAAAAATGCCTTGTGCCAAAGTTATTGCTGCAGGAACGCCTACGCGTTTCATTTCATTCATGGCTACGTCTTTGTATATTTCAATATACTGACGGGGTGTTGTACGCTGCGCATCAACCGCATTGTAAATCCAACAAATAATAAATATGGAGATAATTTTTTTCAAGCGTTATTTTTTTCTAATCAACATTATACCATCTCGAATAGGCAAAATCATTTGCTCCACCCGCTCATCGGCACATACATGATCATTAAAAGATTGAATGGCTTTTGCATTTTTACCTGTTACCGGCTCCTCAAAAACCTGTCCATGAAACAGCACATTGTCTGCAATAATCCAACCCCCTTTTTTTAGCTTAGGCAAAGTTAATTCGTAATAATCAATATAACGCACCTTATCCGCATCTATAAAAATGAGATCCCAAATTTCCTCGAGTGTTGGAAT
>CAIQHJ010000261.1 GCA_903871575.1 uncultured Bacteroidota bacterium | reverse complement strand
GGGTGTTGGTGGAACATTTGATGTGGTAGCGGGCTATACGAAACGTGCTCCATTATGGATGCAGCAAATTGGAATGGAATGGTTTTATCGGTTTATACAAGAGCCGGGAAGAATGTGGAAGCGATATCTGGTAGGCAATTCAAAATTCATCTACTTGGTTTTAAAGAAAAAATTTAAAAAATAATCGTATGCAAATAACAATCATAGCCGGTGCACGTCCCAATTTTATGAAAATTGCGCCCATCATCAAGGCCATTCAGTTTGCCAAACAAACAGGCAGCAACATCGATTTCAGATTGGTTCATACAGGGCAGCATTACGACAAAGCCATGAGTGGCGATTTTTTTGAACAGTTGGGTATCCCCGATCCGGATGCCAATTTAGCTTGTGGTGGTGGAACACAAGCCGAACAAACAGCTGCCATTATGGTTAAGTTTGAACAAGAATTAATGGAGCACAAACCAGATGTGGTGTTGGTTGTGGGTGATGTTACCTCTACCATGGCATGCACCATCACCGCAAAAAAAATGTGCATAGATGTCGTTCATGTGGAAGCGGGTATTCGTTCGGGTGATATGACTATGCCAGAAGAAATCAATAGAATTGTTACGGATGCATTGTGCGATCATTTCTTTACAACGAGTGAAACGGCCAATCAAAACCTGAGGTTACAGCAAGTAGCTGAAAATAGAATTCATTTTGTTGGCAACACCATGATTGATACCTTGATGGAGAATCTCAGCAAGCTTCGAAAGCCAGCTTTCTGGGAAGCGCAACAAATGACCGATGCGGATTATTTTTTATTGACACTTCATCGGCCATCAAATGTAGATGATCCCATCAAATTGAAAATGATTTTAGATGCGGTGCTTGAATCAACATCGCCAATAAAAGTAGTATTTCCTGTTCATCCCAGAACAAAGCAAATGTTGAAAAACATCGACTTGTCATATGAACATTTGATGATGATTGAACCACAGGGCTATCTCGAATTTATTTATCTCGTTAAACATACCAAAGGCATCATCACCGACTCGGGCGGCATCACAGAAGAAGCTACCGTTTTGCACATCCCATGCCTTACTTTGCGCAATTCTACCGAACGACCAGAAACCATTACAATCGGAACAAACGAACTAATTGGTGATGATATGGACAAACTTAAAAAATGCTTGGCAGATATTGTAAACAACAAATGGAAAAAAGGCGCAATTCCAGATTTGTGGGATGGTAAAACAGCAGAAAGAATTGTGTCCAAACTGTTGTTAACTTATTCGAAATAAACACTCAATTTGAAACGATGAACAAACAATTTAAAAGGTATTTACAACTGAATTTGGTGTTGCTAGATTTCATCATGCTCAATATTTGTTTCCTCATACCAAGGTATTTTTTTCACAATAGAATACCCGGGGATACATTCTCTGCATATTTTATATTTTGGATATTTTCAAATTCCAGTTGGCTATTGTTGTCGTTTATATGTGGCAGTTATATAGAAAAGATAATTCTCCAATTCGAAACATTTACCAAACGAACACTGCAAGTGTATGTTTTATGGGTAATTTTTATTCTGTTGTATTTGTTTTTTTCTAGAGAAATTCAAATCTCCCGTTTTTTCATCATCTCATTCATCATCTGTTTCAGCATTGGCATTTTCATCAATCGATTTCTTTATGTTGGATTGAAAAATTATTTCAAAACAAAAGAATATTTAATCAACCGGGTTGTGATATTGGGCTACAATGACACCGCAATCAAATTGGCTTCCTATTTCGAACAAGAATCGATTAATACCAATTTGCTGGGATTTGTTGAAGATGAAGCCAACATTCATGAGCTTACCCACTATCCTATTTTAGCAGATGTAAATCAAATTATTCAGGTTGCCAAAGACTTTGATGTGCAAGAAATTTATTCCACCATTACACCTGAACAGAATGAGCAGATTTATCATTTTATGGACTTGGCAGAAAAAGAATGTATCCGATTTAAAGTGGTGCCCAACTTGTCGTATTTTTTCAGTAAACCTGTTGTAGTAGATTATGTAAGAGACATGCCCATTTTATCGCTTCGAAACGAGCCGCTCGAGGATGTTGGCAATCGATTGAAGAAAAGAATACTGGATGTTATCGTGAGCTTTTTAGTAGTAGTTTTTATACTTTCCTGGCTGGTTCCGATAATTGGATTGCTTATTTTAATTGAATCAAGAGGGCCCATATTTTTTATTCAAAAAAGAACCGGCAAAAATAATCAGACGTTTAATTGCTTAAAGTTTAGAAGCATGAGAACAAATAAAGATGCAGATAACAAACAAGCAACCAAAAATGACAATCGGATAACCAAAATCGGTTCCATTTTGCGCAAAACCAGCTTGGATGAATTTCCCCAATTTATTAATGTGCTAAGAGGAGAAATGAGTTTGGTTGGGCCTCGCCCACACATGGAAAAACACACCAGTGATTATTCGAAAATTGTAGATCAATATATGATTAGGCATTTTCTTAAGCCGGGTATAACGGGATGGGCTCAAATCAATGGATTCAGGGGAGAGATTACAGAACCCAAACAAATTAAAATGCGTGTTCAAAATGATTTGTGGTACCTCGAAAATTGGAATATCTGGTTGGACATTCGGATTTTATTTTTAACGGTATATACGATACTAAAAGGCGATAAAAACGCTTACTAACATTCTATCATTAAAACAATTGAATGCAATTTTTCAACAGCAAATACATTTTAAGCAACAAGCGTCATGGTTGGATTGATTACGACAGAGGCATTAGCATCATTTTAGTAACGTATCGACATTGTTTTGAAGGCATGGAAAAAGCAGGTTTAGATCTTCAATCACATCCTTGGCTCGAGTATATCAATGTTTTCTTTTTTGGTTTTAGGATGCCTTTGTTTTTCATCGCCTCCGGGATGTTCATTTCTGGCAGCATGAGAAAAAAAGGTTTGAACGATTATGCAAAAAACAGAGTGCAATCTATTTTATACCCTATGTTGGTTTGGGGAATTATTCAAATTTCATTGCAACTCATTTTCTCTTCATATACCAACTCTAAAAGTGAAGTTGATTATCATTCTTATTTGTATTTAATAACCAATCCTCGTGCAACTGGACAATTTTGGTATTTAAATGCCTTGTTTTTTGTTGGCATCATATATGCATTTCTGAAAGTGCAATTGAATTGCAGTACGAAAAATCAATTGGTGTTGGGCTTAATGTTGTATGCTTGTTGCGGTTATATTAATGCAAACGAAATGTATTTTGGAGCTATCAATGATATTTTGAAATACTACTTGTTCTTTGCCATTGGAGATGCGGTTTCTGGATTTATGTTGGATGAGAAAGCTAAAACAATTTTCACTTCATGGAAGTTTGTGTTGCCATTATTTATTGCTTTTCTGCTCATTCAATATGTTTTTACTTCCATTAATTTAGGTGTAAAAGACAATTACCATGTAGAAAACAAAATGCCACTATTTTTTTTAATGGTGGCTTTGGTTGGATGTGCTATTTCTATTGCCACATCTTTTAGTTTGAAAAAGTATGAAAAAATGCGTTTTTTGAGAGTTGTAGGATATAACTCTGTTCACATTTACTGCCTGCAAATCATCGTAATGTCTGTAGCCCGGCAATTTTATACGAAGGTTTTACACATCCAACATGTTCCAATGTTGGCCTTGCTTATTTTGGCATCAGGTATTATATTACCAATGATATTTTACAACATTTGTCTGCGCCTAAATGCGTGGTGGTTGTTTACGCTAAAAAAACCAACAGCGGAAATTGAATATCTACAAAGCAAATCGAATTAGTATTTCATGATTTTCTTTGTAACTACATTTTTTCCATCATCAATGCGTACCCAGTAAACGCCTTTTATAAATGACTTTCCAAATTGCATGAAGCGATTCTTCGATTGACGTGTTAAGATTTTTCTACCCGTTGCATCATATACCGTAATGGTTGTGTTGTTTTTTTCTTCAAATGGTATGGTTAACGTAAAATCTTCATTCGAAGGATTTGGAAATATCGAATAAGCATTGTCGTTGGTATTGGCATCCGGAATTATTTCAATGTTTTTAATAGCAATCAAATCTTTCGCACATGAAACGGATAGAATAGTATCAAGAATATTGGATGTTGTGCCGTTCCCATTATTGTCTTTCGCACGTAAACCATATACACCAGCGCCAAGCATAGTAAACACACTATCTGTGCTATATGAAGTTGTTGTATTGTTTGGAGAAGATGTAATTCTATATACATAAGGTCTTGTTCCACCAATTGCCGAAACGGTTATCGAGCCGTTTGTTTGACCTGTACAAGAATTTAAACTTGAAACTATAATGATTTGGAAAGGTTGAGTTATGGTAACTAGTTTTTGCAATACACAACCCAAATTGTCTTTTATATAAACGGTTCTATTTCCAGCTGTAACATTGTTTAAAACCGTTGCAGTTTGGTAGTTAGTTCCATCTAAAGAAATGGTATATGGTGCATTGCCGCCAGCAATATT
>CAIQHJ010000260.1 GCA_903871575.1 uncultured Bacteroidota bacterium | reverse complement strand
TTGTTTGTTGTTTGTTGTTTGGTGTTTGGTGTTTATTGTTTGGTGTTTGGTGTTGAAAAGGCCTATCCAGTATCCAGCATCTAGCATCTAGCCTACCCTTCCTCCTCCCAAATGCTGCATAAATGTACAATTGTTTCTGTCGCTTTTACCATATCATTTACCCCAATCCACTCCAATTTACTGTGTATATTTTGCATACCGGTGAAAATATTGGGACAAGGCAATCCCATATAACTTAAGCGACTTCCGTCTGTGCCACCGCGAATGCTTTCTTTTTTCATAGATAAGCCTGCCTTCAAAATTGCTTTCTCTGCATATGCCACAACATGTGGATGTTGATCGAGCACTTGCTTCATATTTCTATATTGTTCATGTTGAACATATTCCATTGTAGTGCCAGGGTGTTGAGCAATGATGGCTGCTGCGATAGATTGTAGTTTTTCATGATGGGCCATCAAACCGGCTTCCGAAAAATCTCTGACAATGAATTGAATGGTTGCTTTTTCAGAGATGCCATTCACCGAAACTGGGTGCACAAATCCTTCTCTTCCTTCTGTTGTTTCTGGGCTCCATGTTGTTTTGGGCAATGCATCCAATATCTCACCAGCTATTTTTATGGCATTGATGAGCACACCTTTTGCATATCCTGGATGTGCAATCACACCATGGATGGTAATGGTCGCGGCATCGGCGCTAAATGTTTCATCTTCTAAACTACCAGCTTCTCCACCATCTAACGTATAACCAAATTGAGCACCCAATTTTTCCATATTTAATTTCGCCGTACCCTTCCCTACTTCTTCGTCTGGCGTAAACAAAATTTTAATATCGCCATGTTTGATGTCTGTATTGGTCATCAGTGTTTTTGCGGCTTGCATAATAGCAGCAACACCGCTTTTATCATCACCACCCAATAATGTCAACCCACTTGCGGTGATAATGTCGTGGCCAATATGATTGTTTAAATATGGTGAATCTGATATTTTTAAAATCTGCTTGTTGTCATCAGGCAACACAATGTCGGCACCTAAATAAGGGCTATGCAACAATGGTTTTACATGAGTGCCGCTGCAATCTGGCGCAGTATCTACGTGCGAACAAAAGCAAATTACAGGGATGTTTGATTTGGTTGAATTAGATGGAATGGTAGCATACACATATCCAAATTCATCTGTATTTGCATCAATCAATCCAATTTGGAGTAATTCGTTGCACAACAATCGACTCAAATCTTTTTGCTTTTCCGTTGTCGGGTGTGCATCACTGTTAGGATCGCTTTGTGTATCGATTTGAACATACCGCATGAACCTTTGTGTAAGTTCGGACTTATTAATTTTCATCATGTTTATTGTTTGTTGTTTATTGTTATTGTTTGTTGTCTTTGTTTTATAACTCCAAACAACAAACTACAAACCATAAACATATTAAGCTATTTCCACTAACTCAATATCAAAAACCAATTCTTGTCCAGCAAGAAAATGATTGGCATCTAAAATGATTACTGTTTCTTGAACTTCAACAACTACTACTGGAACAGGTTGTCCCATTTGATTGGACAGTGTTAAAGACATACCCGGTTCTAATATCATATCTGAAGGCACATTTTCTTTAGGGAAAGGAATGATGGCTTCATCCACTCTGTGGCCATATCCATCTTCTGGTGCGATGTTAATGGTTTTCTTTTCGCCGATGGTCATGCCTGGCATGGCAGCATCAAATCCTTTAATCATTTGACCAGCACCTACTGTAAATTCTAATGGTTCTCTGCCTACAGAAGAATCAAATTGTTCACCTGAAGTCAATTTTCCTGTGTAATGTACCTTTACGACATCACCTGTTTTAACCTGTTGCATACGTTGTTTTTTATTGATTTGTAATGCCGAGCGGGTAGAGTTTATGTTTTACAATTTGAATATCGCATGAACGGTTGCCGAATCGGTTGCCAAAAATAACAAAAAACTACGCTTGAGGTTTCAATAACTTTACACAAATTTGAAGCATGAACAAGATTCTTTGCATTTCTTTATTTTTTGTCCTGTTTAGTCTTCAAGATGGTATTGCACAAAAAAATCAGCGTGATGCCATTTTAACGGGCGCCGACCAAACCAACCTATACCTTCATAAGTTACAAGGGAAGCGTGTTGCGATCTTTGCCAATCAAACCACAACAATTGGAAATACGCATTTGGTGGATACATTGCAAAAACTACAAATCAAAATTATAGCCATTTTTGGTCCCGAACATGGCTTCCGAGGAAAAGCTGATGCAGGAGAACATGTAAGCAATGATATAGATGTTCAAACAGGTATTCCAGTCATCAGTTTATACGGTGATCATAAAAAACCTACAGCGGCTGATTTAAAAAATGTGGATGTGATGTTGTTTGATATTCAGGATGTTGGGGTTCGATTTTATACATTTATTTCTTCCTTACAATATTATATGGAAGCGGCCATAGAAAATGATAAAGAATTGATTATCCTCGACAGACCCAACCCAAATGGATTTTATGTGGATGGTCCGGTGCTTGATATGGCATTTAAAAGTTTTGTTGGCATGCAACCTGTTCCCATCGTGTATGGGTTAACGATAGGTGAATATGCGAAAATGTTATTGGGTGAAAAATGGTTGGATAAGAAATGCTTCCCCATTCCTTCAAACAGTAAATACAAGATGACTATTATTCCTTGTAAGAACTACACACATGAATCAAAATACGTGTTGCCTGTTCATCCTTCTCCCAATTTAAAAGAGATGCAATCTGTTTATCTATATCCATCTATTTGTTTTTTTGAAGGAACAGTAATGAGCGAAGGAAGAGGGACGGATAAACCCTTTCAAATATTTGGTCATCCCACATTACCATCAACACTATTTGCTTTTACTCCCAAACCCAATGCGGGGGCTAAAAGCAGCAAATGTTTCAATCAAGTATGTTATGGATGGAATGTATCGGGAAGTAAAGAAGATGTGTTGAAAATAGTTGACAATAAAATTCAAATCAAATTCATGATGGAAGCATATCAAATATTTCCAGGAAAGGATAGTTTCTTTTTAAAAAACAATTTCTTTAATAAATTGGCAGGAAATAATACATTGATGCAACAAATCAAAGATGGAAAAACGGAAGCCGACATTAGAAAAAGTTGGGAACCCGAACTTGTGAAATTCAAAGCCATCAGAAAAAAATATTTACTCTACACAGATTTCAAATAAGCATACATGAATTATAAAGATTTAAGCATTGTATTTATGGGCACACCCGAATTTGCAGTAGCGTCTTTGTCAAAACTAATAGATGAAGGATGCAATATAGTTGGTGTAATTACAGCCCCCGATAAACCCGCAGGAAGAGGGATGGAATTGCAGCAAAGTGCGGTAAAAAAATATGCTGTAGAAAAAGGGTTACACATTCTTCAGCCAGAGAAATTAAAAAATCCGGAATTCATTGATCAATTAAAATCATTGCAAGCAGATTTACAAATTGTTGTAGCCTTTCGCATGCTCCCAGAAATCGTTTGGAACATGCCACCTATGGGCACTTTGAATCTGCATGGATCATTGTTACCACAATACCGAGGTGCGGCACCCATCAACTGGGCAATTATTAACGGAGAAGCCTACACGGGCGTTACTACATTCAAACTCAAACATGAAATTGATACCGGCGATATATTATTGAACGAAAGAATAATGATTGAAGACCAGGAAACAGCAGAGACACTTCACGACAAGATGAAAGAAATTGGGGCAGATGTGTTGTTTAATACAGTTGTTGGACTTGCAGAAGAAACCATCACTGAAAAACCTCAAGACAATTTCAACATCAAACATGCGCCTAAAATATTTACCGAAACTTGCAAAATCGATTGGAATAACGCTGCTTTTGACATTAATAATTTAATCAGAGGTTTATCTCCCTACCCTGCCGCTTTTACGCATTTGGATGGAAAGAAATTGAAAATATTCGCTGCTACAATTGAAAAGATATCTCCAATTTCAAATGTCGGAAATTATGAAACAGATGGCAAACAATTTTTAAAATTCGCTTGCAACGATGGCTACATCAACATCACAGATCTTCAACTAGAAGGAAAGAAAAGAATGCAGGTGGAAGATTTTTTGAGGGGTTATCGATTTTAAAAAAATGTTTGATGTTTGGCGTTTGATGTTTGGTGTTTGATGTTTGGTGTTTGGTGTT
>CAIQHJ010000259.1 GCA_903871575.1 uncultured Bacteroidota bacterium | reverse complement strand
GCCCCCCCACCCCCCAAGGGGGGATTTGTAGATGGAGAGTTATTTTCAGCAGTAAAATGATCCGCTGTATTTTTTTGGTTATTGATAGAACCTGTTCCACCTTCGGTGGATATAGAACTTAGTTTACTTGAAATGGTATTTAGGGTAATATCAGTATCCCCTAAAACTTGTTCATTGGTGAATCTGATGACTTCAAAACCTTGTGCATTTAGCCATTGGGTTCTTTCTTCGTCGTTAATTTTATTCTCAGGTAGTTGATGAATTAAACCATCAACTTCAATTATTAATTTCTTTTTCAGACAAACGAAATCAGCAATATAAGAGCCAATGATATGTTGTCTTCTGAATTTATATCCTTCAAGTTTCTTTCCTCTGAGCATTTCCCATAAAGCAATTTCTGCTTGAGTTGGAACTGATCTGTTATTTGCTGCAAATTCTTTCAAAAGCCCATACAACATCGGATCTGAAGTCTGGTAAGGAAACTGACCTTCCTCAATCAAATCAAACTGTTGGTCATCTGATTCATTTGAAGATTTACTTTGTTGACCGTAATCAACAATCCCCCCTTCGGGGGGTAGGGGGGCTGGTACTTTAACCCCCCAATCCAAATCTCTCGTCACTGCTCTTGGCTGTAAACCTGCATCAATCCAGCTTTTACATTGCCCCAATACATTGGTTTTCCAATCGCCTTTATGTTCATTTAAAATCCATTCCCTTAAAAATTCTTCATGCTTATCCAATGGTAAATACCAATGAGTGGTTTTCTTCTTAGATGGAGGGTTGCCGCTTAACGTACTTTTTGGGTTGATCAATTGTTCTGGACTTAAAGACGTACCACATTTTTCGCATTGATCGCCGTAAGCGCCGTCATTAGAACAAATTGGGCAAGTGCCTATGATGTATCTATCTGCTAAAAATGTATTGGCTGCATCATCAAAATATTGCTCAGATTCTTTTACAATTAAATCGCCATTATTATTCAACTTAGTAAAAAATTCCTGAGCTGTTTCATGATGAATGGGTGCGGAAGTTCGGTGATAGATATCAAAGGAGATACCAAGGTCATTCATATTACTTTCGAGCAAAGCATGGTATTTATCTACAATAGCTTTTGGCGTGGTATTTTCCTTCATCGCCTGAATGGTAATGGCTGCTCCGTGTTCGTCACTTCCGCAAACAAAAACCACATCGCGCTTTTGAGCTCTGAGATAACGGGTGTAAATATCGGCAGGCAAATAAGCACCTGCCAAATGCCCAATATGTTTTGGTCCGTTGGCATATGGAAGTGCCGAGGTAATCAGATATCTTTTCGGATTGTTCATGGGTGCAAAAATACCGTAAACGGAGGCAATTGCCAATAATAAAGCCACTCAATCCTTCAAAGAAGGAAGCAAGGCTTTTGAAGACACCCAAGGGGGGAGGTGTTTTGTTGGATATGGCTTTTGATGTTGTTTTAGATTTTACAATTTAGCAATATTGTAATATTACGTGTACCCAGATGAAACAGCCAAATATTTTCACTAATGTTTCTTCAGTGCTAAAAATGCCTCAAATTTTGTAATCCAATTTCGGCTTTGATTTTCCATTTGTTGCTGAAACTATATATTCCGCCTATCCAGCATCTAGTATCTAGCATCCAGCATCCAGCATCCATCACTTTTTATTCCTTATTTTTACTTCCATATTCATCATTTACTTCTCCATTATGAACCGCAAACACTTTATTGGATCTGCAGTAACTTTACTTGCAGCATCATCTGTTTCGGGAAAATCTGTTATCGAATCTGTTTCATCATTGGAAGAAAAAAGAGGTTGTACCCAACCGCCGTTTTTGAAAGAAGGAGATATCATCGGCATCACTTCACCTGCAGGATCAATTGCTTTGGAAGACATTCAACCAGCGATTCAAAAGCTTCAATCTTGGGGATATAAAATCAAAATTGGGAATACGATTGGTAAAAAAGATTTCACTTTTGGTGGTACGGATGAGGAAAGAAGAAAGGATTTTCAAGAAATGTTAAATGATGAGTCGATAAAAGCCATATTGTGCGCGCGCGGTGGTTATGGAATCGTTAGAATTATCGATCAACTCAACTTTACAGCATTTAAAACGCATCCCAAATGGATCATCGGGTTTAGCGACGTTACAATTTTGCATTCCCACATCAACGCCAATTTACGGATCGCTACTTTACATTCCAAAATGTGCAACAGCTTTCCTGAAGATTGGTCGGCAGCTGATGGTAGACAACTTTTATCACTTGAATCTATTGACACCGCTTTGAAAGGAAAGTCCATTAAATACGCAAGTTCTACAAACAACAATAACAAACCCGGAACCGCAGCCGGCGAATTGGTTGGCGGTAATCTACGTATCATTGAAACACTAGCCGGTACAAAAAGCGATTTGAATACCAAAAATAAAATCCTCTTTGTAGAAGACACCGAAGAATATCTGTATAACATCGACCGAATGTTCTGGAATCTAAAAAGAACAGGCAAGTTGGATCATTTGAAAGGCTTGATAATAGGCGGTTTCAAAATAAAGCCTGATGATCCGGGCGAAGAATTTGGTTTGTCTTTAGAGCAAATTGTACTTGAAAAAGTAAAAGAATTCAATTACCCTGTTTGTTTTGATTTTCCGGTGGGACATC
>CAIQHJ010000258.1 GCA_903871575.1 uncultured Bacteroidota bacterium | reverse complement strand
TTGTTTGTTTTATCCATTATTTTCAGAAGATATACACCATTTGATAATCCTGAAACATTTATCCCTGTTGATAAATTAGGCTGTGGTAACATCATGATTGTTCTGCCTACTGCATCAAAAATCCAAACATAATACGCTTCGCTTCCAGCAGAAAGGTTGATTTTTAAAT
This sequence comes from uncultured Bacteroidota bacterium, assembly GCA_903871575.1. Classification (GTDB taxonomy): domain Bacteria; phylum Bacteroidota; class Bacteroidia; order Chitinophagales; family Chitinophagaceae; genus Ferruginibacter. The sequence continues at coordinate 2,183 of CAIQHJ010000258.1, read as the reverse complement.
TATTGGTTACAGGGTTTGGAACGATATCAAAATTGAATGCAGTATTACTTGATGCTGCATTTACTTGTAAAGAAACCGTACAAGTTTGACCACCCAATTGCAAACTAAAATTAGCCACGCCACTACTATTCGGTGTTCCGCTTATTTCAAAATTTGCAGTTCCATTTCCGATATTAAGTGTACCCGCTTGTAATATAGCATTTAAGCCAGTTACACCCGTTGAAGCGATTGGCCATCCTGCTGAATAAGCCACCCCATTTCCTCCATTGTAAGGAATTGTTGCAGTTGTGAAAAACGGCGTATTGGCATACACATTTGTTGATGTATAAACTACATTGTTACATAAAAGATTCGTTACTACCGGACCTGTAGCAATTGCTGGACAAATAACGCCATTATTAACCAAGGTGCTCAATTGATTACACAAATAATTATAATTGGAAGAATCTACACCATTCATTGTTCCAACAAGTAAATTGTTTTGTTCATTTGGATCAGCAGATAATTTATAAAATTCTTCAGTACCATAATCAAAACGAATCAATTTATAATTTTGATTTTGAATGGCCTTACCATCCGAAGAATCTGTTGTTTGTTTAAATATTTCTGAGAATGCCCATGGTCTTACACTGGTGGATTGATTTCTAATGATCGGCATTAAACTTTTACTATCTATTGTTTTGTTGGCTGGTATTTGTGATTGCCAGTTGTTGTATCCATAAAGTTCCAATACCGTTGCAAACACATCTGTAGCATTTACCAACGCAGTTGAAACTCGTCCTGGATTTACAACTGACGGACCCGCAATGATTAATGGAACGTGAATGCCGTATTGATATAAAGTTCCTTTCGCTCTGCTTGTGTCTGCAATTTGAGCCACTCTAGCCAACGAACCATTATCACCAATAAAAATAAAATCAGTACTATCAAAACGATTGATGGCTCTAAGTGAATCAAACACTCTTCCCAATTCATGATCCATAGATTGAATCATCGCTTTGTAATAAGCTTTAGGATTGTTGTTGATATCAGCTGGTGTTCCACTCAATGTGGTGTAATTATGTAAACCTGTTGGAGGTAAATGTATCGGATCATGAGGTGCTGTAAAAGATAAACAAGCATAGAAAGGTGACGTTGCATTTGTACGCAACCAACTTGCCATATTGTTTGCTTGCTCAGTTGTAGCATAGGTCGTCATTGTACTTGAAACACCATTTTTGATTTTAGTCCAATTGTTATACCCTGGATTTAATGTGCCTGTAAACAATCCTTCATAATGATCAAAACCCATTCTGTTTGGTGCTGTTAAATTAACTGGAGTTGGTTGTTGTAAATGCCATTTACCAACTAATGCACGCTTCACATTGGGGTTATATAATTTTATCATTTTAGGCAATGAAACTTCTGCTGTATCTAACACACCCGAACCACCAATACCGCCAATAATCCCACCGACGCCTGTTCTAAAACCATATCTTCCAGTAATCATACTTGCGCGTGTAGCAGAACATACTGGATCAGCAGTGGCATTTGAAAAACGAACACCACGAATTAGTAACGACCTCAAATTTGGCACGTCAACGGTATCTTGATAATTTTCATAAAACCCAAGATAATCTGTTCCCATATCATCCGCAATAATCAACATGACATTTCTATTTGCAGATGGCTGAGGTAATGATGCGTTTACAGTTAAATTTAATGAACATGTTTGTCCGCCAAAGCTGATTGCAAAGCTCGCCGTTCCAGATGTAGATGGCGTTCCCGAAATCGCATACACAATGTTACCAGCGCCACTTGCCAACGTTCCAGCTTGAAGTGTGGCTGTTAATCCTGTTACACCTGTAGATGAAACAGCTGTACCAAGCGTGTATGCCAACCCGTTACCTCCCGTATATCCAACGGTGGCAGTTCCATTAAATGCAGTGTTTGCAGTTGGTGTGGCAGAATAAGTTGCTGATGTACAACTCAATGTAGATATGGTTGGAGATACGGCACTGCTTCCTACCACAAATTGCCCCATCATTCCTTCATCTTCATGTAATGCAATATGGCAATGGTACATAAATGGGTGTACTGGATCTGCAAAATCATCGAACTTGGCAATGAACTTTACAGTTGTGTTTGCTGCAACAAAAACCACATCTTTCCAACCCGCTTGAGCTGCTGCTGGTGCTGCACCA
>CAIQHJ010000257.1 GCA_903871575.1 uncultured Bacteroidota bacterium | reverse complement strand
TTACAAATATTGCAAAATAAAAAGCTATATTTGTTGAGCTACTTGAACAAAATATACTACAACATCCTATACAAAAGCACACCTATATTCATCTATTCCGGTGAGAAGCTGCATATTTATAACCTATAAATTTACCAACATGCAAAAACATTGGTATGCAGTTTACACTAAGCCAAAATGCGAAAAAAAGGTTTCGGCTGTGCTAACAAAAAAGAAAATTGAAAATTACTGTCCATTAAACAGAATTTTTCAGGAAGGTTTACATGATCGCAAAAAACTTCAATTGGAGCCGCTATTCCCCAATTTTGTTTTTGTACACATTATGGAATCTGAAATGCCTTTCGTTAAACAACAAAACGACATCATCAACTTTGTTTATTGGTTGGGAAGGCCTGTAGAAATACGTTCAATGGAAATTGAAAATATTCAGGAGTTTATTGATTCCTATTCAAACATTCAATTGGAGAAAACCCAGGTGAGTTTAAATAAGATGGTTCGTGTTGTCAATAAAGCCCCAATTCGAGAAGTGGATGGTAATGTAATCACCATGTTGTCAAATATTGTAAAGGTAACGTTGCCTTCATTGGGTTTCGTTTTATGCGCTAACACAGCAGATGAAGTGTTTGAAGTAGAGGCATTACAATTGGGTGTGAGAAATTTAGTATCGTAAAATTTTGTGCTTATATCATTAAAGATTCTTTTATGCAAATGAAAGAATCTTTTTATTATTGTACATTACCGCTTTGTTTTACTTTGGAAATTTTCCAATTAGTAATTTATTGATAACAAGAAAAGTATATTCAGTTAATAATGGGCTTAAGTGTTTTAAAAATTATTTCATTTCTGAACATCGCCCTTTTTTTGGCTTTGATGCTGTTTAGTCGTTTCGACAAAAATCGTTTATACATTCAATTTGTATTGCTTTCTTTCCCATTCTTAGCCATCAATCTTACACCGGTTTCTGATGGTTTCGTTGTGGCTTCTTATCTTTTTATTTTCTTGTTTTATCGGAATAAAAAAACGCAATTCACCAATGGCAAATTATACACAACGGTCGTGCTACTGCTCATTGCCATGATTATCACCGGTATTTTTGTTTGTGACCTAGGGCCTGGATTTGAAACATACAAAGAGTTTATTGCGGTGATTCCTGTTTTTATTTTCACCAAAGTATTGATTGAAGAATGCATTCATGATCCTGATTTTTTTTATGAGATTATTCGTTACATGAAAATCATTGTGTTGTTTTCTTTTGTGTTTCTTTTTTTACAACTGGTCATTGGTGTACAATTTTCATTGGCAGGTTCTATTCGGCCCAATGTAATCATCAATGGCGCATTTAGATATACTTCTTTCCTCTCCGATCCACAACACTACGCACAATATTTGGGCGTGCTGGGTTTAATTTGCCTCATTAGAAAAGACAATCCAACAATTAAAGAAAAAGTATTCGACTTGACTTTGGTGGGCTTGTGCTTGGTTGGCATCATGTGCTCGGGTGGACGCGGCGGATTGTTGGGTTTGGCTTTGGGTATGTTTGTCGTTCTACTATTTAGCAAAACCTCTTTGAAAATAAACATGATTATTGGTGTTGTGATTTTGTATTTTATTATCATGGCATTTCAAGACAGCTTTTCTATGTTTAAAAGAAGTACAGATGTAAACGATACCTATGAATTTAGATATTCCATTTGGCTGGAGGCGTATAAAATGTTTGAAGACAGTCCCTTATTTGGAATCGGCATCGGCAATTATCCTAGGCATGTGATGCTGCACAACCCCAATCAATTTTGGCTGGCTGATAATGAGTGGCAACCATTTGACGTTCCAGAAAGCGGCTTTTTAAAAATATTATCAGAATTGGGTGCTACAGGTTTTATTTTGATTTTCTTTTTGATTTTATTTCCAGTTATTCAATCAGCATTTCTATTTCTTAAAACCAAGGACTTTACCTTGCTTTACTTGGTAGCGGCTATTTTAAGTTGGCTGGTGAGTTTCAACGGAACCTATTCTTTTTTTGATTCCAGAATTAAATTAATGATCGCAACCATAGTTTGCCTGATGATTGTGTATATTCATTTTGTCAAAACATCCGATGAAAATGATGACGAGGAAGAAGAATTAGAATCGGAAACCCAACAACCCTTACCACATGTCGGCTAATACCATTTCATCGCATTCATCTTCATCAAAAAAAATGCTATCCAATAGCGTTTGGGGCGTTATTTCAAACATTGTTCAAAATGTTTTGCTGAGCGTATTTTTTGTGATGATGGTTCGGTCATATAGCAAATTGGATTTTGCAGACTACATCATTGCCAACACGGTATATTCCTTTATACTTGGTTTTTCTTCATTGGGTTTGGGTTATTGGTTCATCAGAGAAGTACTCACTAGCACTGATAAAAAGCGTCTAGTTCAGCAATTTTTTAAAATGCAATTGATTATCGGTGTTGTGTTTTATTTGCTAAATACACTCATTTGTTGCTTGTTGTATGCCGACCCCATTATACAAAAACTCTCCGCTATTATTGGCATCAACATTATTTTCGACAACATTATTTATGTGATCAAATACCTTAATATTGCTGAACAGCAACAAAAAAAATCTTCCATCTTACTCATGGTGGAAGCGTTGTTGAAATGTGGTATTGGTGTGATTTTATTTTTCACGCCCATCAATTTGATCTTGCTGGTTTTATTGTTGATTGGCTTGCGTTTTTTTACGCTCAACTTGTTTATAAAATACGGAAGTGCAGAAGCATTGAGTTTGAAAGAAATCATCAAAACACCCATTTCTTTTCAGCACTTTAAAACCATTATTGGTGCCAATTGGTCATTCGTTATTATTGGAAGTTTGTCTATTGTTAATTGGCGCATTGGCAACATCATCGTTTCTAAATTTCTTTCACTAGCGGATGTGTCCAATTATGAAGTATCGTTTAAGTTGCTCTCACTTGCTTATATTTTACCGGTGATCGTATCATCTGCTATTCTCCCAGTTTTAATCAACAAGCACAAAACCCATTGGCTCGATTTGCAACAGTTTTATAAAGCTGCTTTTATATTGTTTGCGCTATTTGGTTTGTTGTCTTTCACATTTGTACAAAGCTTTTCCAATTTTTTTGTGCCATTGCTTTTTGGTGAGCATTATACAGACACCGTTCAATATTGCAACGAAATGTTTTTGGTGATGCTGGTATTTCCAACCGTGTTGATTCAAGCTAATGTATTAATTACCATCAAGCTCGAAAAAATTGACATGATTTGCAATTTGGTTGGACTATTGACAAATGTGGTGTTGTGTATCGTTGGACTTTATTTCTATAAAAATCTTTCTGTTATCAACTATGCAATTTTTATCTCTTTCATTGTTTTTCATATCATCCAAGATATCGTACTCGTTAAAAATAAAATCACCAATTTCAAACATGTGTTGTTGTTTTATATCATTTCTATTGCATTGATTCTTGTATTTTTCACAACAGCAACTTATTGTAATCCATTGCTGCATTTTATATTGTACTGGATGATTGTTGCGATGTTGGTTTGGTTTTTTTGTAGAAAAGAAATTCTTCATTTTTTCAAATAATAAATGAAAACTATGAAAATAATGATATTGGTTCCGGGTTTACCCATTCAACACAACAAAATAAAAGGTGGTGTGCATTCTGCTGTATACAATTTATTGGAAGGTTTTGCCAATATGCCAATTCAGGTACGTGTTGTTTCATTTAATTCCGATATCGATTCAGCTCAAACAGAGATGCATTCATCCAATATAGAAATATGTTATGAGCCAGAAGGAAAATGGCCTTTTCATTCGCTCAATTATTTGTTCAATGGAAGCAGCATTCTACAAAGACATTTAGCAGCATTTCAACCAGATGTTGTTCATTTTGAAGAAGGCAATAGTTTTTATTTTGTTGGCGCTTTCTTAAAAATAAAGCAGCCCAAATTGGTTACAATACATGGCAATGCACTCAAAGAATCGATTACCAAAACAGGATGGAAACAAAAAATAACCTGGGTTTTCAATGGTTTAGTCAACTTGCTTTTTCAACCCAAAAACATTGTTTTTCTTTCTGAAATATCAAAGCAGCAATTCAATCCTACAGTTGTTTATCAAACCGCCATCATCCCCAACGCCATTAAATATGTGTTTTTTCGAATCCCTGTAAAAGAACAAACAGATAATCGATTATTGTACATTGGCGTCATCAATAAAAGAAAAAATATATTGTTGGCACTTCAAACCATTGTAGCACTTCGCAATAAGGGCTTTGTGTACACGCTAGATGTGGTGGGCGGTTATGAGCAAACCGATTATCAACAACAGATCACAGAATTTATACAAGCCAATCAATTAAAAAATCTTGTTCATTTCCATGGTTGGGTCAATCAGGATGAAATTATACAATTCATCAGTGATTCCGATATATTAATCATGACCTCTTTAGCCGAAACACTTCCTATGGTAATTGCTGAAGCTAAATCTGCCGGAAAATTGGTTGT
>CAIQHJ010000256.1 GCA_903871575.1 uncultured Bacteroidota bacterium | reverse complement strand
GTAGTAGCTGTAGTAAAAGGAGCTGTATTTGTCAAAAGTGTATCAGTACTTATGCCAGTACCTTTATACCATTGGTAATAAAGCGTGTTTCCGGTACCCGTTACAGTAGCCGTTGCACTTAATGTTTGTACTCCAAAACCGCCACAAAGTGGGCTGGTTACAGAATTTGTAGGGCCAGTGATAACTGGTAATGAGGCCACACTATTATAAATTTCTTGTTTGGCAATACAACCGTTGGCATTCGTAGCTGTTACGGTATACAAGCCACTGGTTACAGAATTGAATGAGGTGCCATTGGTAATGGTTTGCGGACCAGTCCAGCTGTAGCTTGTTCCTCCACCTGCTGATAAAGTAAGCGGATTGCCATTACATGATATTGTTGTTTGTGTGATTTTACGAATGTTATGTGCGTTATATTCCGACACATAAATATTACCTGATTGATCAATGGCTATACCTGTTGGAAGACTGAATGTAGCTGCCGAACCCAATCCATTTAATGAAGAATTTGCACCGGTTCCTGCAAGGGTGGATACTACTCCGTCTGTCGATATTTTACGAACCCGATGAGTGCCATCTCCCACATATACATTACCCAATGGATCTACTGCTAGGCCATGAGGATAATAAAAAGAAGCGTTTGCGCCCGGACCATCTGCATATGCACCTGAGCCGTTACCTGCAAGGATAGTCATTGCACCTGCAGGTGTATATTTACGAATTCGATGGCCCAAATCTGCAACATATAAATTTCCAGATGCATCCAAAGCTAAGCCCGTAGGAGAGGTAAGTCCAGAAGCAAAAGTAGTTTTGACTCCAGCAGAAGTGATTTTATAAACAGAGCTACCGCCTTGTTCTGCAACATAAATAGTCCCTTCATGATTTACTACAATTCCACTAGGATTCAAAATTCCTGTAGCAATTGTAGTCAAGATAGCTCCACCAGCAGATGTATATTTCAAAACACGACCACCAGCGTATTCTGCAACATAAACATTACCGAATGCATCTACTGCTACTCCACCTGGTTGATTTAAACCTGAAGCAAAAGTGGTTACTACACCAGCAGGCGTGATTTTGCGAATTAACCCACTGGAAAGATCTGGCACATATAAATTGCCAATAGCATCAGTAGCTAATAATCTAGGATTGTTGAATGATGCAGCAGTACCCGTTCCATTGGTGCTTCCTGATGTGCTATTACCCGCCAAAGTGGTTACCGTAGCAGTGATACCCGAAGTACTGGAGAGGGTAATTATTGGTAGCGTGTTGATGGTAAGGTCTGAAGTAGCTGAACCTGTAATTGCTGGCGTTCTTCCGATTATCCGAATTATGTATGCCGTACCAGCCGGTGTTCCGTAAGGAATTTTTGCGGTTATGGTACCTGATGCTGTAGAAGTTACAGAATCCAGCAAAATAGGTGTGTTAAACGAACGCACCGAATTACTCAGTTGGGCCACAAAGCGATTGCCCGCAGTAAATGTACCCGCAACGGTGTACGGAATACTGATGGTAGCTCCGGCACAAATGGGCGAAGTTACATTTCCTGTTGTAATCGTTTGTGCAATACCGGTAGTTAAAATCATCACCAGCATGGTCAGCAATAAAATACCTTTTTTCATCTTTATTTTGTTTTACTTATTTACGTATTTGAAACCTCTTTAACATCTTAAACCTCTTCAACCTCATTAACCTACTCCACCTCTTTAACCTCCTCGACACTCACCGTTGGCGGCATTTCCCCATTTTTAATTTTACCAATCACCAACTCTGCAATTTTTTGTGCAGCTGCTTCAGATTTAAAACCTTTATTACCCGGCATACCAGGTATCGTGGGTTGATGTATCATTAATTTTTGATCCGCTAATATGTCGTATCCGAAAGTTTGTTCGGCTGAAGGAATAATTTTGTAAGAGAAATTACTGTTGGCAAATTGAGATGCCGAAGGAAATGTTGCTTGCGTATTATTTTTAGATGCTTGTTGTGCAAATGAAATGTTTACAACAAACATTAAACATGTGATGAAAAAAAGTAGATTTTTTTGCAACATAAAATATTTTGAAAAAGGTATTTTTCTTAAATGATGTGCAAGGATAAATTGTAAAATTTTCTTCTGCAAATAAATGGGATGAAAGGGGCGAAGTTTGGGATGAAGGGGGGGAAGACGAGGTTTCAGAGGTTTGAGAAGTTTGTGAAGTTTGTGAGGTTGGAAGAATTTTCCAGGTTAGAGCAGGTTCAAAAAGTTCAATTTGTTCAATAAGTTCAAGAGGTTTTTTGAGCTTCAAATTGGAACGAAATATTATTCAGAATCTTGCATCCAAAACGTTTGGTGTTTGTTGTTTGGTGTTTGTTGTTTGGTGTTTGATGTTTGTTGTTTGGCGTTTGGCGTTTGTTGCCCCCATCCAATCAATTATAAAGTGAGAAACAGAATGAGAATGAAGAAGAAAGTATAAACGCAATAATTGCTCTCGTTCTTATTCAACGACTGTATACTCAAACCCTTTTGAAAGATTTTAAATAATCACTTTGATGATTGGTGAAAACACCAAAATCGGCAGACGAAACTCCCCAACCTCTGAAACCTCTTAAACCTCTTAAACATTGTCCTTCCCTACCCCATCCTCTCCAACAATTCCTGTCTCATTTTGGAGGTGATTAAAAATTTAGAATCTCCAACAATAACCTGATCGGTTTCTATTTTTTTGATAAAAGAATGATTGATGATGTTGGAACGATTGATGCGTGTGAATATTGAAGATGGCAGTTTCTCGGTCATTTCTGAAACTGTAGCACGTGTAATTAGTGGCTTTCCTGAAACTAAATTTATAGATACATAATTATCATTGCTTTCAATGAAAATGATTTCGCTGAATTTTAGTTTGATATAATCATAACCTGTCTTTAAAACGATGCTGTCTTTTTTGATCTGATTATCGTTGCTGTTTTCATAACTGGAAAAAGCAATTTCTATCGCAGTGTACAAATCGTCTTTTGTAAATGGTTTTAGTAAATACGCATCTGGCTTTACAACTTTTGCCCTTTGCACAGTAGCAATATCACTGTTGGC
>CAIQHJ010000255.1 GCA_903871575.1 uncultured Bacteroidota bacterium | reverse complement strand
GGAGCACAATTGTATCTGATGTCCACGCCAAGAATTCCTGTTATGGCACTAACTGCATATTATCGAAAAAGAATTTCAGATGCTTTAGAACTAAAAGGAACGTATACTTTAGATTCCTTTTCAAGCAAAAATTTAGGTTTGGGATTATCAACTACCCTAACTAAAGTCAATTTTTATGTTTTAGCAGATAATTTATTAGAATATCGAGATTTAAGTAAAGCCAACAGCCTTTCGTTTCAATTAGGACTCAATATAATTTTCGCTGACAAAAACACCGTTGATTAAAAAAACTTCTAACTTCTAACCTCTACCTTCTAACTTTTCTTTATATTTGCACGCAATTTAAATACAAATTGCAATGATCGCACACAACTCCAAGATTATCGGCGAAGGTCTAACATACGATGATGTATTATTAGTTCCAAATTACTCAAATGTGCTTCCACGTGAAGTGAGTATTCAATCTAAATTTTCTAGAAATATCACCCTAAATGTTCCCATTGTATCCGCAGCTATGGATACGGTTACCGAAAGCGCTATGGCAATTGCTATGGCTCAAGAAGGCGGTATTGGGGTTTTACATAAAAACATGACTATTGAGCAACAGGCTACGAAAGTACGTAAAGTAAAACGCGCCGAATCGGGTATGATTATCGATCCAGTCACATTACCCTTGACCTCTACCGTTGCCGATGCTAAAAATGCCATGAAAGAATTTGGTATTGGTGGTATTCCAATTGTGGATAAAAATAGAACTCTTAAAGGTATTGTTACAAACCGAGATTTGCGTTTCGAGAAGAATAATGCAAGACCAATTATTGAGGTGATGACAACCCAAAACTTGATTACCGTTGCCGAAGGCACTTCATTAGAACAAGCTGAGGTGGTTTTACAAGGGTATAAAATAGAGAAACTTCCAGTAGTTAATGCCGATTATAAATTAGTTGGGTTAATCACCTTTAGAGATATCACAAAACTGACTCAAAAGCCTATCGCTAACAAAGATATTTATGGTCGTTTACGAGTGGCTGCAGCTATTGGTGTTACTGGTGATGCGGTGCAACGTGCCGAAGCTTTAGTCAACGCTGGGGTAGATGCAATCATTATTGATACTGCTCACGGGCATACTCAAGGTGTGGTGAATGTGTTGAAAGAAGTCAAATCAAAATTTCCAAAAATTGATGTTATTGTGGGTAATATTGCCACAGCCGAAGCAGCAAAATTTTTGGTCGAAAATGGTGCCGATGGCGTAAAAGTAGGTATTGGACCAGGTTCTATTTGTACTACTAGAATTGTAGCAGGCGTTGGTTTTCCTCAGTTTTCTGCCGTTCTTGAAGTAGCTGCTGCTATTAAAGGAACAGGTGTTCCAGTTATTGCCGATGGTGGTATTCGATATACGGGTGATATTCCAAAGGCGATTGCCGCAGGAGCTGATTGTGTTATGTTAGGTTCACTATTAGCTGGAACGAAAGAATCGCCTGGAGAAACTATTATTTTCGAAGGACGAAAATTCAAATCGTATCGCGGTATGGGTTCTGTTGAAGCGATGCAAGAAGGTTCAAAAGACCGTTATTTCCAAGATGTAGAAGACGATGTTAAAAAGTTAGTTCCTGAAGGTATTGTGGGTCGAGTACCGTATAAAGGCGAATTAAACGAAAGTATGCAACAATTTATTGGTGGACTTCGTGCCGGAATGGGCTATTGTGGCTCTAAAGATATTTCTACCCTACAAGAAACTGGGCGTTTCGTTCGTATCACAGCAAGTGGAATTAACGAGAGTCATCCGCATAATGTGACTATTACCAAAGAAGCTCCAAATTATTCGAGATAATTTTTTAAGTTTTAAATACAAAGGCGCAGGATTCAATTCTTGCGCTTTTTGTTTGTATTAATAGGTTGCTAAACTACTTAAATCAGATAAGGAATAAAATCTCATCTGATTGTTTTTGATGTATTTACAAATGAGTTCTACTGTTGCTTCTTCCGTTTGGTAATCTCCAGTTACTTCTTTTACGGTTTTGTGGCTATTTAGAATCAAAATTTTATCATTCCTCTTAGCATAATCCAATAATTTTAGAAGATGAGGAATATTATAGTGCTTGTGTGTATCATCGATACTAAAGCTGTAAACAAGTCTTGATTTATTAAAATAACACCCTTGTTTAGAAGGGATTTCAGAACAAAAAGCCCGACCTCTCACTATTTTGAATTGGTCTAATAAAACGGCATCTAATTTTGTATTTCTTGCGCCATAAGGGTAAGCAAATGTGGTTACTTTTAAGCCGTAAAAGTGCATCAATTCCTGCATCGGATATATTTCTTGATGCAGATAGTCTTTGATAGTGTGAACACGTAAATAATCAACTGCATTGATGTGATTAAGCGTATGACCCGCAATTTCGTGTCCTTGTCTTTGTAGTTCCAAGAGTTTCTTGATTTGGTAATGTCTTAAAGTGTTTATTTTAGAAACACAAAAAGTACCTTTCCAATGGTATTTTTTTAATGCTTGATTTGTAGCAAACCATTCATTTACATAAGCATCGTCCAAGG
>CAIQHJ010000254.1 GCA_903871575.1 uncultured Bacteroidota bacterium | reverse complement strand
GCTGGATTGGCTGGATTGGCTGGATAAGCTAGATAAAGCTGGATACTGGATAAGACAACATTGTTTAAAAAGTTCAATGCGTTCAAACTGTTTAAACTGTTTTACTCACTACAACCCTTTGAACTAATTAAACCTTTTGAACTATTGAACACAAACGCCAAACGCCAAACACCAAACGCCAAACACCAAACACCAAACACCAAACGCCAAACGCCAAACGCCAAACGCCAAACACCAAACAAACGCTTTTAAGTCAAATCCCAGTATAAAAAATCATTAGTCGTTTTGTTTATCAAATTTTCCCAATTATCATAAATCATTACATTTCAATTTTTAACGCATATTCAAAAAATATTTCCTTTTGCTTTGTTAACAATATCCACACAAGTTATTAACAATCGCGATTTTCTGTTGATAACCTCGTTTTTTTTACAGGTCCATGATTTTTTGATATACTAATTATATTAATGTTGCATATCAAAACCAATGTATAATTGTTTTTGTGCTGTTTTAGGTAAAATCAAAATTGGGCTAGTCCCATAGATTTTAAAATCCCAACTACTAACCACAGTTGCTATATCCAGAAAAACCTACCGCTTAAACACACAATGTGTTTTTCTTTTTATTCTAACCAATAAATTGAAAAACAAACAATCCTGAAAACCAAAACCAACCTTTTTCATCACTATTTTGATACTGATGCGCTCAGAATCATGCTTGTGTACGTCAAAGGCAAATTATTGAAGTTGTACCATAACATAATTCGCACACTAATTTTAAAACACATGCTATCCCCAAACAAAGCCATCATGAAAGCAACCATGCTATTCCTATGTTTTGCCCTATTCCTAACAAGCATCGCTGCTTTAGCGCAACAACGGTCTACCAACATTTCCAATGCCAACGGAACATGTAATTTGGGTACTGTTTCCCCTGCTTCAGCAACCATCTGCGCAGGTACAAGTGTATCACTTACAGCTAGTCCAATTGCTTTTGAAAATTGTTTTACCGACAAAAAACTAATTGCTGGTAATTCCAATTATCAATATGCAACTACAGCTGTTGATAACAACAACAATGTTTATTTGTCTGGCGCTTTTTCAGGAAATATAAACATTGGTTTGTTGTCTGTTCAAGGCATTGCAGGAAGGGATTTCTTTCTTGCTAAGTATGATCCATGCGGAAAAGTAAAATGGGTAATACGTGGCGGCTCTGTTTTTAACGACCAAATCAGCAATGACGGTGGTAAAGGAATTGCAACTGATGCTGAAGGCAATGTGTACATCACCGGTAGATACAATCAAACCTGTACAATCTTTGGAACAAATGCAAGTTCATATGTTTCTTCTTATACTACAAATTCATTATCACCATCTTCGCAAGATGGTTTTTTAGTAAAATTGGATTCGAATGGTGTGGTGAAATGGGGTGTAACGATTACGGGTGGGGGCAGCGACGGATTTAATGGCGTGGTTATTGGTGCTGATGGAAACCCAGTAACGACTGCAGT
>CAIQHJ010000253.1 GCA_903871575.1 uncultured Bacteroidota bacterium | reverse complement strand
GGTTCCTGGCGGGACCGGAAAAGTTTTATACGTTTGGTTCGACGCACCCATCGGCTACATCAGCGCCACCAAACAATGGGCCATCAACAACAACAAAGACTGGAAACCTTATTGGGAAGATAAAGACACCAAACTGGTTCATTTTATCGGCAAAGACAACATCGTTTTCCATTGCATCATATTTCCAGTGATGCTGAAATTACATGGAAACATTTTACCTGATAATGTACCAAGCAATGAATTCATGAATCTCGAAGGAGATAAAATGAGCACGAGTAGAGGATGGAGCATCGAAATGGATGAATACATCACTGATTTTGTAAAGAAAGATAATGGCGGCGATATGATGGTGGATGCACTACGATATTACCTAACCGCCATCGCTCCCGAAACAAAAGACAGCGAATTTACCTGGAAAGGATTTCAAGACGCCTTGAACAGTGAACTGGTTTCTATATTCGGCAATTTTGTAAACCGCACTTTTGTATTGATGCACAAATTGTGCAACGGAAAAGTACCTGCTTTTCAGGAAGCCATAGCTGACGATGCCGACAATAAATTATTGGCAGATATTGCAGAATCCAAACAAAAAATTGAAAACAACATTGAAGCATATAAATACAGAGATGCTTTATTTGATGTGATTGACTTAGCCAGAAAAGGCAACAAATACATGCAAGACAAAGAACCCTGGATTGTAGCCAAACAAGTGGGCGAAAATGGTTTGCCAACACCCGAAGCTCAGCAAAAAATCAACAATACCCTGCATCATTGTTTACAGCTAACTGCTAATCTTGCCGTTCTCATCAATCCTTTCCTTCCTTTCACTGCAAAGAAAATGTGTTACATGATGAAAGTTGTTGAAAAGATGCTGGATTGGGAAAATGCTGGCAGCGCAAAATTATTAAGCGTTGGTTATGCACTCAGAGCACCGGAATTGCTGTTTAGAAAAATGGAAGATGAAGAAGTGAATATTCAATTAGAAAAATTAAAAGTAAAAAGTAAAAAAAATATGGAAGCCGCCTCAAATAACCAGCCTGCTGATACTACCGAAAAAGTTAGCGAACAGAAGGCTTTAATTCAGTACGATGACTTCGCCAAACTGGAATTGAAAACAGGTACCATTGTTGCTGCTGAAAAAGTGGAGAAAGCCGACAAGCTTTTAAAATTAGAAGTTGATTTAGGAACAGAGAAAAGAACAATAGTTAGTGGCATTGCCATGTTTCATAACCCCGAGCATATCGTAAACCAAAAAGTAGTGGTGGTTACCAATTTAGCTCCGCGCAAAATGAGAGGCATTGAAAGCAATGGCATGATACTAATGGCTGAAGACACTGATGGCAAACTGGCCTTTGTGAGTAGCGAGGTTTCCAATGGTAGTCAGGTAAGCTAACCCGCTTAAATATTTTTAGCAATGACCATTCCACCATATTTAAAAAAAGGCGATGCCATTGGAATTACATGCGCATCAAGCTATCTTTCTGCAGATAACGTGACTACTTGTATCAATACCCTACAAGATTGGGGATTTGAAGTAATGGTAGGCAAAACAGTTGGCTCACATTCTCAAAATTATTTTAGTGCAGTAGACGCTGATAAAATTACAGAGTTACAAGCCATGTTGGATAGCGATGACATCAAGGCCATTCTTTTTGGCCGCGGTGGATATGGTATGGGAAGAATCATCGACAAACTGAATTTTAAAAAATTTAGAAAAAATCCAAAATGGCTGATCGGCTTCAGCGACATCACCGTGTTGCATTGTCATGTTTTCAAAAAATACAACATCGCCAGCATTCACGGCCCAATGGCTATAGGCTTTAATAAAGAAAAAAGCTCCGAACAAAGCATTAACTCAGTCCTACAAGTTATCACAGGAAAAAAAATAAATTACCAATGTCCTACGCACGAATTCAATACATTGGGGAAAGCAAAAGGTAATTTAGTAGGCGGTAATTTAGCACTGCTTTGCAATGTCATTGGTACGCCTTCCGACCTCAACACAAAAAATGCCATCTTATTCATTGAAGATGTTGGAGAATACAAATACAGCATCGATAGAATGTTTTATCAACTAAAAAGAAGTGGGAAGCTTGATCAATTGTCGGGTTTAATCTTAGGCGGTTTTACCGATATTAAAGACACCGAAAGGCCATTTGGAAAATCAGTTGAACACATCATCAAAGACATTATTCAAACATACGATTACCCCGTTTGTTTTCATTTTCCCATTAGCCATGGAAAAGATAATCTACCGGTAAAGGTTGGGTGTAGTTACACATTGAATGTAACCGCAACCAAAACAACATTAAAAGAAATATAATTATTGCAAAAGCGTTGTAATCGAGGATTGATATAAACTGCTATTTCTGTTTTCGTTCTGTTTTCCATTCTGCAAAAAAATCAGTTGGTCTTGATCTTTTAAATGTTTTTCAAAACGTAAGGCATCTTTGCGAGATATGGCCTTTTCTGTTGTTCCATCAAAAATAGCAACTGGACATTGTACATCATCAAGATAAGCACCAACAGGCAATTTAAAATGAATCATAGACTGCATGGGATAGATGGGCAGATAACTGCTAAACAAATCGGGAATGCTATAATACGGCGCTTCCAATACCAGTTTTTTTACGTTTGAAGATGTTGCCAAATTGGCTGCAATGCCCGCTCCAAATGACTTTCCGTACAAAATAATTTTTTCATCCGGAAAATAATTGTTGACCATTCGTTTTACTTGATAGGCCTGCTCATGTAGTTTTTTCTCTGATATCTCTCCGGTACTTTTTCCAAAACCGGGATAGTCGGGCATCCACACTTCATAATGTTGCGCTAAAAAAATAGCTATGTATTTCTCTTCCGTTTCTACATTCCCCGCATTCCCATGAAAATAAATTACGGCTCCTTTCGCAACAGTATCGTTCATGGGCATACATCGAATCAAGTTCATCGTATCCGTTTTATTGATCGGAATATTGATCTCTTGAAAGGAATGTGAAAATTTGAAAACTTTATCAGCAGGTATTTTCACCGGATGCAGCAGCCATTTGTCTTGTGTGTAATAAATCGCTATGCCAATACCACAATATAAAACGACCACAATTTTAATGGTGTTGAAAACAAGTTTTTTTGACAATTTCATAATTTACAGTGGATATTGTTTCTTCCAGGCTGACATACCACCTTTCAGGTTTATTAAATGGGTTAATCCAAATTTCATTTCCAATCTTTGAATGGCAATTTGGCTTCTAATCCCTTTCTCACAGTACACTACAACCTGTCCTGCATTTTTAAATACATCAACATTTTCGAAAATGGTGTTGAGTGGAATAAGCTGCCCTCCAATATGAAATTGCTGGTGTTCTTCAAACTCACGCACATCAATAAGTGTGATGGCTTCTTGATTGTCGATGGCTGTTTTTAATGCGAATGGTGTGATGGATTGCATAGCTGATTTACTCATCATCATTGAGCCATATTCTTTTCAATTTATCATTGCTGGCTGGAGCTACAATTAATGGAAACTTTTCAACTGCAACATTGCTTTGTTCCAATCCAAAACTTCTTTCTTCACTTACACTCAATTCTTTTAACCAAAAATACAGGCGCATGACTAATAGTTCGGAGAAAGGCAACTCATTATCTTGACTTAAAAATTTCTCCATCACAATGAATTGAAAATCGCCTACCATGTTGTTGCGTTGTTGGCTTTCGTATCTGCTGGTAATGTTTACTTCTCTGTTCATTACCAAATCTTCCACAACTTTTTTAAACATCAAATTGAGTCGGGGTTGCATTCTAAATCCTAATCTAAATTCTACCCGAATGATATCGTTGGGAATGATGTGCTCTACCAGATATTCGCAAGTGTTTGGATCGTCGAGTGTATGTACATGTACAAACCAATAGATATCTGCTCTTTTGGGTTTGCCTCTGAGAATACTGTGAATTATTTTATGTTCTATTTCTTTGGGATTGCTTGCACCGGTGAGATAAACCAAGTGTGTTGCATATTTGGGTACGGTGCTGTCGTTGCTGAGTTCTTCAATCTTAGGTATATATTCTTCAACCCTAACAAACTCAACATATCTGGCTTTAATTTTTCTTGCTCTAAACCATATATACATCACCGCAAACAAACCGCCGCCAATGATGAGCGTTACGAAACCGCCATGTGGAAATTTCTCAAGATTGGCAATCAAAAAACAAGATTCTATGCCAATATAAATAAACAGAAAAACCCAAATCAATGCAGGTGCCACTCTTTTTGATATTAGAAAATTGGCAAACAAAACCGTTGTTGATAGCATGCACAACGTAATGGCCAAACCATATGCAGCTTCCATTGCACCTGAAGACCTAAAATACAACACGATGGTACAACATCCCAAAAACAACATTGTATTTACGCCTGGAATAAACAACTGGCCTTTCGCATCTGTAGGATAATGTATTTTCATTTTAGGCCATAGGTTTAAACGCATGGCTTCACTGATTAATGAAAATGAACCACTGATTAACGCTTGGCTGGCGATAATGGCAGCGGCTGTAGCAATGATAATTCCCCAAAGCAAAAACCAATCTGGCATGATTTCATAAAATGGATTTTGTATGCTTAATGCGCCAGGGAATTTTGACATAAAATCTGCATTATTCAACAAATCCTGATTGGCATATACTGCTCCACTACGATTGAGCAACCATGCCCCTTGTCCCAAGTAATTTAATATCAAACAACTTTTTACAAAGATCCAAGAGATGCGAATATTGCCTCTTCCACAATGGCCTAAATCGCTATATAAAGCTTCGGCACCCGTGGTACACAAAAATATAGCGCCTAAAATCCAAAAGCCAGAAGGATACATCGTAAGGAGTTGAATAGCATACACGGGGTTGAATGCTTTCAACACGGCAAATTCGTTGGGTATATGTGCAATTCCCAAAACAGCCAACATCAAAAACCAAATAGACATGATTGGACCAAACATGTTTCCGATAGATTTGGTACCAAACTGTTGCATGAAGAATAAAACACAAAGTATGATGAGTACGATAATGATGATGGTGTTTTCTGTGATTTCATTCATGGCGTGAATGTTCTTCAGTCCTTCTATAGCAGAGGTAATAGAAATTGGAGGTGTAATCATTCCATCAGCAAGCAAAGCTGCTCCTCCGAGCATAGCCGGAAAAACCAACCATTTTCTTTGTCGCCTAACCAATGTATATAAAGAGAAAATTCCACCTTCACCTTTGTTGTCGGCTCGAAGCGTAAGTACTACATATTTAAAAGTTGTTTGCAGCGTTAGTGTCCAAATGATGCAAGAAAGACCACCAAGAATAAGGGCCTCGCTAATGGGTTTACCATTGATGACAGCACTGAATACATAAAGCGGTGAAGTTCCTATGTCGCCATAAATAATTCCTAAAGCAATAAGCAATCCTGCTGCAGTTACTTTGTTGATGTTGAGATTGTTCACGTACGTTTGTTTGAGATGGATTTACCGGAGAGAAAAAATCTATCACAAATGTAAAAGTAAAAAGATTATCATTCCCACATTACAGATAATAATTCTCTAAAAATTAAAATACAAAAATGCCCCTTCCAGAAGAAAGGGGCATAACAAACAGTAATCACAAACACAACGTTTATGCATTGAAACACAAATTCAATGACATAGGGGTTTAATCTGGTCTTTTACCATCTAAGAAAGCATTGATGGTACTTATTTCAATTTGATTATTTGCAGCTGGTTTTACTTGATAGTTGCTGTAAAAAGTTTCTACGTCGGCAATTTGGTTTTGCATTTCCATGTTGCGACGGAGATAAGCCGGTACGGTTTCATACTCATTGTTTGGATCAGCAGCATTGACGTTGAACGATAAGCTCCTCAATTTTGCTAGCCTTTCATTTGCCCGGCGCCTTAATTCGTCTGATTCGTCCTGCAAAGCAGGTTCCTCTCCAGACATTTTAATATTGGGCTGAGATGTTTGTACAACCGGCTCCTCCGTCGCTTCCTTGGATGTTTTCACAACCAATTGCAACTCAATTTCTGGTTCGTCTTCCTGAATGCTAAGTTGCAATGGTGCTGATTCCGGAGCTGTTTCAACTTCCGAAATTGCAGGCTTCTCCGCTGCATAAATTTGCGTTGGTTTTGCCAAGTAACCTCCCGACGAAAGGATGTTGCTTTTGCTAGCTTCTTCTATATTTTGATTTGTTTCCTGTTGTACATCTTGTGCGGTTTCCAATTCAATTGCCGATACTTGGGTAGGCAATGTTGCTGTCATTTCTTCCAATTCAAAATGCGTCGTAGATATTTGATCTATAGACGATGAGATTTCAAAAAACACCGGTCCACCCTCCGCTTCGATTGGCTCTACCGACACTTCCACTTCGTCATATTCTACCAGCGTTGGCATAAATGGATCTATTTCCTGAACTGCCATTGGCACTTCCTGAATCAATGTTTCTTCCAGAGGATGGCTATCCAATACCAATGGTGTTACTACTTTTTCGACTTCCTTTTTTTCCAATACAATTTCTTTGGTTGTGGGGATGGCGAAAGTAGGTTCTACTGGCAACTCCAAGTGCAATACCACTTTATCTTCTGGTGCGGTTTCTGAAGTTGACGCATTTTTTGCAAATGGATCTTTGTGCTGAAATCCTGTTGCAATTAATGTGATGCCAATGTTTTCACCCAATGTATTATCATAACCCAAGCCCAAAATCACATCGGTTTCTTCACCTGCTTGCGACAACAAATGATTTTGAATAACTTCCACTTCATCCATCGTAAACTCATGTTCACCTTCTGCACTGTTGATGTTGATGAGGATCCATTTTGCACCCTTGATTTCGCTGTCGTTCAACAATGGAGAAGTCAACGCATTTTCGATAGCCACTTGTGCCCTGTTTTCTCCTTGAGCCGCAGCGCTTCCTAAAATGGCTACACCACCATTGCTCATCACTGTACAAACGTCGGCGAAATCGACATTGATTTGACCAGTACTGTTGATAACATCGGTGATGCATTTCGCTGCTGTTGCCAAAACATTATCAGCCCTACCAAATGCTTCCTTCATTTTTAAATTGCCAAACTGATGACGAAGTTTATCGTTGCTGATTACCAAAAGTGTGTCTACATTTTCTTTCAACAAATTGATGCCTTCTTCTGCTTGAGCCAAACGCTTTTTACCTTCATACGCAAATGGAGTGGTAACGATACCAACCGTTAGTATGCCCAAGTCTTTACAAATTTTTGCAATGATTGGTGCGCCACCTGTACCAGTACCGCCGCCCATACCTGCCGTAATGAATGCCATTTTAGTGTTGACTTCTAAAATTCTTTTAATTTCCTCTAAGCTCTCTTCTGTTGCCTGACGGCCAATTGACGGGTTGGCACCTGCTCCCAATCCTTGCGTTAGGTGTGGGCCTAACTGAATTTTATTGGGTACTTTACTTAAGGCAATCGCTTGCGCATCGGTATTGCAAATGATGAAATTAACGCCTTCTATATTTTGCGAAAACATGTGGTTAACTGCATTGCTGCCACCACCTCCTACACCAATTACTTTGATGATAGAAGATTGTTCTTTTGGTAAATCGAAATGAATCATACTGAATAAATTGTGGGTTAGTAAGTTTTTTCTTTGGATATAATTGGTCTATGATAATTTAACATCCTCTTCTTCCTGGAACATTTCTATGATGTTTGTTTTGATGTCATCTAAAAATCCTTTTAATGTTTTCTTGCGCTTTGCAACAGAAACAGGCACTTCTTCCGTTGTTTCAGCCGCTGACCCTGTCAACAATTTTTCTTTAACTTCTTCTCCAACTTTAACTGTGTTGGTAATCGCCGCAGCTGCTTTGGTGTACACAAACTCAGGGTTTTGTTGGATTATTTTGTTTTCATAATCATTGTATCCTTTTAAAATTAAACCAATACAAGTACTGTACATTGGCTTAGCCAATTCTTCGAGGTATTCGCCAGCCAAATGCTCATTTGGAAAACCAATTCTTGCATTCAAACCTGTAAGATATTCGGTCAATTGCAATAAGTGTTTCAATTGAGAGCCACCACCAGTTAAGATAATGCCCCCATTCAACGAACGGCTATCCAACCCCACTTGCTTCAAATGGAATGTTACAAAATCCATGATTTCGCTCATTCTCGCTTGGATGATGTTGGCAAGATTTTTTACTGCAATTTCTTTTGGCGCCATTCCACGCAAACCTGGAATGGTGATGAATGTGTTTGCTTTTGTTTCATCGCTCAACGCACTTCCAAATTGTGTTTTCATGGCTTCTGCTTGTGTTTTCAAAACACCCAATCCCAACTTAATGTCATTGGTAATGTTTTCTCCACCAAATGGAATAACGGCAGTATACTTTAAAACGCCTTCGCAAAATACGGCCAAGTCTGTTGTACCTCCACCAATGTCTACAATAGCCACACCAGCTTCTAAATCTTGCTCGCTCATTACGGCTGCTGCAGATGCCAATGGTTGCAATACCAAATCTTTTGTTTTCAATCCCGATTTCTCAACGCTTCTGTTGATGTTGCGAATGGCATTTTTATCTCCGGTAATAATATGGAAATTTGCACCCACTTTTACGCCACTGTATCCAATTGGATTGGCAATATTGGGGTGATTGTCTACTGTAAATTGTTGTGGTATAACATCAATAATTTGATCGCCCAATGGAATGTAGGTGCGGTATTGATCTTCTACCAATCTGTCGATTTCTTCTTGTGTGATTTCGTCTTCATTGCTTTGTCTAACAATGTCGCCTCTTGTTTGTAAACTTTTGATGTGATGCCCAGCGATGCCTACATACACTTCACTGATTTCTAATTCGGGATTGCTTTCATAACATTTTTCCAAAGCTATTTGAATGGCTTTGATGGTTTGGTCGATGTTTAACACCATACCATGTTGAACGCCATTGCTGTTGGCGCGGCCAAATCCCAAAATTTCTAATTTGCCGAATTCGTTTTTGCGGCCGGCAATTGCCGCAATTTTTGTAGTGCCTATATCTAGGCCTACAATAATGGGTTGTGCGTGATTCATGTTTGTGTTTGTTTGTGTGTTTGTTTGTTCGTTTTGTTCCATGACAGTTTATTTATAGTCGTTAGACAATTTTTGTTTTTTTGTTGTTGATGGTGGTTTTTGTTTTATGTTTTTTGTTGATGATGTATTGGTCTTTGTAATATTTTTTTGTACAACAGGTGCGTTAACTGTAGGAATAGCTGGCTTTGCAATTGGTTCTGTATCTACAGAAGGCTCATCTCTTGGTATTGAATTCAATATCATACTTAAATCATTTGCCTTGTCTGATTCTTGGATCATTGACCGAGTTGTATCTGAAGCCATCTTTGCAGAATAATCGGCTAATGCTTTCATCATTTGCAATGTTCTCAAGGAGTCGGCCGCAACATCTGCTGCCCCTTTTATGGTAGCAACAATTTGATCTTTAAATGATACGTTTATGGTGTTGTATGTTGACCATCCATTTTTTGAAATCACTTTTTTATAAAACAGTTTTATTTTTTCAAATTTTTGTTCCATTTCGTTGGCATCGCCAAAAAAAATGGTTTGTTCTCCAACTTTTGGTATCATTTCAAATCTTCTGTCGCTGCGGATATCTACTTGGTCTATCATGGCCATTAAGAAAGTGTCTTTTGTGATGTAGGCACTGATGTTTCGAATATCTTTTAACAGCAAGCTGTCTTTTTTCGTCAACACTTTTAGTTCGGAGGGAAAATTGGTAAACACGGGCAATCGAGCTGCATGCTTGTTGCTTAGCGGCAGCATGTTGTCTTTTGCATCCACATAAAAAGAATTCCCCAATGTTGAAAATATTCTTGCGATGGGTTCTTTTTCTTCAACCTCTACCATCAACTTCCCATCTTTATCAAAGAATAATTCTGCCTTGCTTACCCATACATCCTTTTTCAATTCATTTTCAATAGCAATTAAATCAATTTCATGTATTCGCTTTCCTTTAACTGGCGTTTGGGTAACATGAAGTATGATGTCGCTAATGTCTTTTTTGTCGATAAAGAAATTGTTGGTAGCGCCTACAATTTCAATATCTAAACCGGTGCATGTTTTGGCAGCTTTTTCTTTTACAGCAACAATAAGCAACGTCAAAGCCCCTGCGCCAATCACAACCCAAGTGGTGATGAGCAAGATTTTTTTGAAGTTGATATTTTTAAATATTGCCATTGTTTATGCTATCAATTGTTTAATGGGTTGCACCAAGGTATCGATATCACCGGCGCCTGCGGTGATGATCATCTCGATGCTTCCTGATTGTTTTTTTGTTTGTACGATTTGTAATAAATGCTCAAAATCTGCACACACTGTTACTTTGTTTTTATCCATCAAAAGCGCCACCATTGCGGCATCAACGCCTTCGATGGGCAGTTCTCTCGCCGGGTAAATGGGCAATAATAAAACCTCATCGGCCATGTTCAAAGCAGCTGCAAAGCCTTCTGCAAAATCTCTAGTTCTGGTATACAAATGCGGCTGAAATACAATCGTACACTTTTTCTCGGGAAACAATGCTTTAGCGCCACCAATCAATGCCGTTAGTTCTTTAGGATGATGTGCATAATCATCAATCATTACCAATTGGTCATCTTTATAAATGTATTCGAACCTTCTTTTTACCCCTTTAAATGCAGCTACGGCAGCTTTAATTTTTTCTGTTTCCACACCCGAAATAGCTGCAACCGTTATGGCAGCAACTGCATTTTCAACATTGTGCAACCCACCCATATGTAAAGAGAATCCTTGCATGGTATTTTTTTCAATAGCCACATCAAATTGATAAGAACCATTGTGGTGAGTGATGTTGAAAGCAAAGCAATCTGCTTTGGAATCATCTGCGCTATAGCTCAACATTCTTTTATTGGAAAATGCGGCATGCTCATTCAAACCATGTTTATAAATCAATATGCCATTCTCTTTTACTTGATGACTAAAATCTACAAATGCTGCTTCAAAGATTGCTGCCGTTCCATAAATATCTAAATGATCGGGATCCATGGCTGTAATAACCGCTACATCCGGATTTAATCTTAAAAAACTGCGATCGTATTCATCCGCTTCAACTACTGAAACATTTTTCTTACTGCTCCAAAAATTGGTTTCATAATTGGAAGCTATTCCACCCAAAAATGCATTGCAACCAAATTCACTGTGTCGTAAAATATGCGCAACCATGGTACTCGTAGTTGTTTTGCCATGTGTACCAGCAATGCAAATATTATAAGATCCATTTGTAATCATCCCCAACACTTCACTTCGCTTCACTACAGGATATCCATTGTTGATGAAATAGTTCAATTCTTGGTGCGTATTTGGTATTGCCGGCGTATACACTACCAACAACGATTCTTTATCTACCGCATCTACATTGTCATCATAATGTACCGCAATGCCTTCCGAAACCAACAATTTTGTCAATGCAGTTTCTGTTTTATCATATCCACTAACGGTTACGCCTCGGCTATTAAAGTATCTTGCAATCGCACTCATACCAATGCCTCCTATCCCTAAGAAATAAACAGAAGTCCCAATACCATCGCCGGTAGCCAGGTTCTTGAGGAAGTTTGCAATATGGTTGTTGTTGTTCATTTTATTTTAAATACGTCATGATTTCATTTGCTACACAATCATCCGCATTAGTAATTTTTAGTTGTTGTATGTTTTCTTTCATGATGTTTTGTTTGGTTACATCACGACTCAATTCAATGATTTGTGGAACGAGATCTTGTAGTGCACGTTTGTCTTCAATCATAATCGCTGCATGTTTTTGTACCAGTTTTTGTGCGTTCGCAGTTTGATGATCTTCAGCTGCAAATGGATAAGGCACAAAAGCAACCGGTTTTCCAACAATGCACAATTCTGAAATAGACATGGCGCCGCTTCTGCTGATAACCATATCTGCTGCTGCATAACCCATTTCCATCTCCTGAATAAAATCGTTTACAAAAACATGCTTCATTCCCAACGTTGTTTCTTTTGCCTTTGATAAAAACAGTTTGCCGGTTTGCCATATTAATTGCAAATCATTTTTTGCAAACAAGTCAATATCTTTTTCGATGGCTTCATTGATTGATTTGGCACCCAAACTTCCACCAACAACCAACACTGTTTTCTTTTCTGGATCTAATCCAAAATGTTGCAAAGCGGTTGACTTGTTTACATTCATCGACACAATAGCAGACCGTACCGGATTTCCCGAAACAATTATTTTATTGGCAGGAAAGAATTTCTCCATACCATCTGTGGCGGTAAATATTTTTGTTGCCATTTTTCCGAGTAGCATGTTGCTTTTTCCAGCATACGAATTGGCTTCATGTATAAAAGTGGGAATACCTTTAGATTGTGCGTATCGCAATACAGGAAAGCTGGAATATCCACCTACGCCAATTACTGCATCTGGTTTGAATTGTCGAATAATTTGTGCCACCTGAAAAAAACTATTGATGAGTTTAAAAGGCAGACTCAAATTTTTGATCAAAGAACTTCTGTTGAAACCTGCAATGGTAATGCCTTCTATCGCATATCCCGCCTGTGGTACTTTTTCCATTTCCATTTTTCCTTTTGCGCCAACAAAAAGAAAATTAGTAGTAGGATTTAATTTTTTTATGGCATTGGCAATCGCAATAGCAGGAAAGATATGACCGCCCGTACCACCGCCGGCAATCATAATATTTTTCCCTGTATGTATCGATGCGTTTTGCATAATTAAACTGCTGTTGTGTTTTCTTCTTCTATTGGTGTTGCTGTTGCCAGCTGCGATCCTTCTTGTTGCTCTACATTTCTTGCTACACTTAAAATAATTCCTATAGACATACAAGTAAACAAAAAGCTACTACCGCCCATGCTTACCAGCGGCAAAGTAACTCCGGTATTGGGAAACAGATTTACATTTACACCCATGTTGGCAATGGCTTGAATCACCAATGTAAAACTTAATGCCAGTGCTAAAAAAGCACCAAATGCAAATGGACATTTTCTATATAATCGAATGCATCTGAATAAAAAAAGCAAGTAAATCATCAAAACAAAAACAGCGCCCAACAAGCCATATTCTTCAATGATAATGGCATAAATAAAATCGCTGTAGCAATGTGGCAGAAAATTTCTTTGTACACTGTTGCCTGGCCCACGTCCAAACCAACCGCCATTTGAAATGGCAATTTTAGCTTGATCTATTTGGTATGTTTTTTCCGAATCGTCGTTTTTGTCGCTGTATATAAATGTTTGAATTCTGCTTACCCATGTTGAAAGTCTTGTCAATAATTTTGATTCCGATTGAACAGCTTCTTTCTTTGCATCTTTTTTATACGTCGTAACAGCGATAGAAATCAAAAAGACAATTGGAATCATGGCAATGCCAATAGTTACCAAAATATGTTTGGTGCTTACTCTACCAATAAACATCAACAACATGCTTGTTCCAAAAATGAGCAACGAGGTTGATAAATTAGCCGGCGCAATCAACAAGCAAATCAATACAACAGGAATGATGATGGGCAAAAATCCTTTTTTCAAATCCTTAATCACTTGTTGCTTTCTGCTCAGCATTCTACTCATGTACATAAACAACGCCAACTTCGCCAAATCTGAAGTTTGAAAGGTCATGTTGATGACTGGGAGTCTTATCCATCTGCTACCGGCATTGAGTTGTACACCAAAAAACAACGTATAGAAAAGTAAGGGAATTGAAATCAAAAACAAGATGAGTGCTACCCTAGAAAAGAACGTGTAATTAATTCTGTGTACGATATAAATGATGAGTAAGCCAGAAATGATAAATACCAATTGTTTAAACAAATAACTTTCTGTGCTTTTGCTCATTCTGTAAGCCAAAGAACCTGTGCTGCTATATACCAACAATAAGCTGGCTAATGTTAGGATAATAACAATTGCCCAAATCACTTTGTCACCTTTTGTTTTGCTAACAATGTTTTCGCCCACGCCACTGATGCCTCCCTTAAAAGGGTTGCTGCTAGCGAGCTGCGGCTCTGTTGAGCCAGCAAACATTTGTTTTATTTTTTCTACAATTGATGCCATGATTATAAGAAAACGATTGTGCTAAATTTTATAAATCTCTTACTGCTATTTTAAATTGTTTGCCTCTGTCTTCGTAGTTTTTAAACAAATCGAAGCTTGCGCAAGCCGGACTCAACAACACCACTTCACCCTTGTTGGCAAAATGAAATGCTGATTTAACAGCTTCTTCTGCGCTAGCTGTGTTTACAATCAATGGTACGATTTCGCCAAATGCTTCATGTATTTTGCTGTTGTCTGTGCCCATGCAAACAATTGCTTTTACTTTTTCTTTTACCATTTCTTTGAGCAAATTGTAATCATTGCCTTTGTCTACGCCGCCCAAAATGAGTATCACAGATTTGGTCATGCTTTCCAATGCATACCAAGTGCTGTTTACATTTGTTGCTTTGCTATCGTTGATAAACTCTACGCCTTTTATCGTTGCAACTTTTTCCATGCGGTGTTCTAAGCTTTCGAAAGTTTGCAATGCCTCTCTAATTTTTTCTTTGCGTATATCCAAAGCCGTTGCTGCCATACTTGCTGCCATGCTGTTGTATTGATTGTGCTTTCCCTTGATTGCGAAATCTTCTACGCTCATTTGCATCTCTTCAGTTTTCCATTTCAGATACATCTTTGCATTGGTTAGGTACGCGCCTTGTGGTAATTCTCTACTCATGGTAATGGGGGCTTGGGTTGATTGTATGGGATAGTTAGATATATGATTTGTCGTTAGTTCGTCGTCGAGGTTATAGATAAACACATCTGCATGTGTTTGATTGGATGTGATGTTGAATTTGCTGTTGATATAATTTTCAATCTTGTAATCGTATCTGTCTAAATGATCTTCAGTAATGTTGGTTAATACAGCGATATCTGGTTTAAAGGTTACAATATCATCCAATTGAAAAGAGCTGACTTCTACCACATACAGTGCTTTGGGTGCGGCAGCTACTTGTCTTGCAAATGAATAACCGATGTTGCCTACCATGGCACAATCCAAATTTGCATGTTTACAAATATGATAGGTAAGCGCTGTTGTAGTGGTTTTGCCATTGCTGCCTGTGATGGCAACAACCTTGCTGTCTCCGATATATTGATAAGCGAATTCTATTTCACTGATGATTGGAATTTGTTGCATTCTCAGTTGTTGAACGATGGCCGTTTTTTCTGGTATACCTGGACTTTTTACAACCACATCTGCATTTAGTACCATAGATTCGGTATGACCACCTTGTTCAAATGAAATTTGATTTTCGTTGAGTTCATGAATGATATGAGCTTGTAATTTTCCAGCATCGCTTAGGAATACATCATACCCTTGTTGTTTCGACAACAAAGCAGCACCAATACCACTTTCACCGCCGCCCAATATGATTATTCTTTTTTGCATGCTTTTGAATTACTTTTTGTAATCCATATTTCAATGGATTCGTTTTCTAGGTGTACGGATTAAAACCGAAAGACAATCTTCTAGTAGGATTAAAATTGGTTCTTCAATGGTATTGACATTTACAGGACAACATCTTCCTTCAATATCTTTTAGGGTTGTACTAAAATGACACATCATTGGATTGACATATACTAGGCAATGCCGTTCATGTCGTTGGTTTAGGATAGTTTTTTTTCTGTTGCTTCAATGTTTTACAGTGATCACACTGCTCCACGATTGCTGCTAAAGAAAAAATGGTTCTTCAAAAGCATCGAATTTAATGGGTAGTTTAATTTTCGAAGGGTAATCGATTATCTTTATCCAGAATCCAGCATCTAGTATTCAGTATCTAAATTCCAGTATCCAGCATCTAATTTTTTATCTCATCTTCAATGTCACAATAGCCAACGCCACACTCAAAATGGTCACAATCCAAAAACGAACAGCAATCTTACTTTCATGAAATCCTTTTTTTTGGTAATGGTGATGTAAAGGACTCATTAAAAACACGCGTCGACCTTCTCCAAATTTCTTTTTGGTGTATTTAAAATATCCAACCTGAATCATCACGCTTAGGTTTTCAATTAAAAACACCGAACAAAATATTGGAATGAGTAATTCTTTTCTAACGATGATGGCCAATGCTGCGATGATACCTCCCAATGCCAAGCTGCCTGTGTCTCCCATGAAAACTTGCGCTGGGTAAGAATTGTACCAAAGAAAGCCTATGCATGCACCCACAAATGCTGCGATGAAAATAGACAGCTCACCTAAATTGGGGATGTACATGATGTTGAGGTACTCCGCAAATTTGATGTTGCCACTGATGTAGGCAAAAATGCCCAAACACACGCCGATGATGGCACTTACCCCAGTGGCCAATCCATCCAATCCATCAGTGATATTGGCACCATTTGAAACAGCGGTGACAATAAAAATTACAATCAGGATATACACGATATAGGCATAGTCCTGCGCAGATGCTGGCAACAGTTTCGCGTAATTGAATTCATGATTCTTTACAAATGGAATGGTAGTAATCACTGTTTTGGCATCTGTAAACACTCTTTTTTTACCATCTACTAAAATAGTATCGAATTTTACTTTGTTGCCTTTTTTATTTTCTGCAACAGTATTCAACCCGTTTACAACCTCTCTTTTTACAACTACATTCTGATTAAAATAAAGTGTGGCACCAACGATAATACCCAACATCACCTGACCAAATATTTTAAACTTCCCTGCAAGTCCATCTGAATTGGTTTTCTTGAAATCAATGCCTTTTTCTTTTGCGATGCGCTTTGCTCTTATTTTTAAATAGTCGTCGATAAATCCGATAGCACCCAACCAAACTGTGCTCAGCAACATCAATCGAATGTATACTTTGTGCAGGTTGGCAAACATCAACGTTGGTATGATGATGGCAAGAATGATGATGATACCGCCCATGGTTGGAGTGCCTTTTTTCTCTTGCTCTCCTGCCAATCCCAAATCTCTTACCGTTTCTCCTAATTGTTTTCTTTGTAAAAAAGTGATGATTTTTTTTCCAAATACTGTTGTAATAACCAATGATAAAATCAATGCCAGCATCACCCTAAACGTGATGAATTGAAACAATCCTCCACCCGGAAAACGCATCCCTTGCTTCGACATCCATTCAAACAATTGATAAAACATGGTTTCTTTGGTTTTTTATTTTGCTAACAAGTCAAACATTTCATACACAATCGCCTTGTCATCAAAATCGTATTTAACACCCTGTATTTCCTGATATTTTTCGTGTCCTTTTCCGGCAATCAACACAATGTCATCTTTCTCTGCAATTGTAATAGCCGTTTTGATGGCCTCTCTTCTGTCTGCTATCGTAATTGTTTTTTTTCTCGATACCACATTTACACCCGCTTCCATTTGTGTCAATATATCTTTTGGATCTTCAAATCTTGGGTTGTCGGAAGTAAGAATTACTTTATCGCTGTGCGTGCAAGCCACTTCAGCCATAAAAGGCCTTTTGGCATTGTCGCGATTGCCGCCACATCCTACAACGGTGATAATTTTTTGATTCCCTTGTCTAATATTTTTTATCGTCACCAAAACATTCAACAACGCATCTGGCGTGTGTGCGTAATCAACTATGCCAACTACATTTTCATTCGTACTAACGACATAATCAAATCGTCCTTCTGCACCGGTGAGTGCGCTCAAAGCCAACAAAACATCGTATTTGTCTTTGCCCAACGAAACAGCAACACCATAAGCTGCCAATAAATTATACGCATTGAATTCGCCAATCAATTTGAAATGCACATCCATTTCATTTATTGTCATGTGCAAACCCGTTAAACTGTTGTCGAGAATTTTTCCTTTAAAATCGGCCAGCGTTTTTAAACTATAGTATGCTTTTTTTGCTGCCGTATTTTGAAGCATCACCATCCCTCTTTTATCGTCTGCATTGCTGATGGCAACAGCATTTTTAGGCAAATGATCGAACCAAGATTTTTTAACTTGGATATACTCATCAAACGTTTTGTGATAATCCAAATGGTCATGTGAGATATTGCTAAACACTGCTGCAGCAAATTCAATTCCGGCAATTCTTTGTTGGTGTATCGCATGACTACTGCATTCCATAAACACATAAGTACAATTGGCATCCACCATATCTTTTAGCATCGCATTTAAGCTAATGGCATCTGGTGTAGTATGTGTTGATGGAATGATGTTGGTTCCGATTTGATTTTGCACGGTGCTAATCAAACCACAGGTGTGGCCAAGTTGTGTAAACAATTTCCAAAGCAAAGTAGCAATGGTTGTTTTGCCGTTGGTTCCTGTTACACCAATGATTTTCATTTTTGTAGATGGGCTACCATAAAAATGGTGACTCATCATGCCGGCAGCAATAGCGGTATCTGCAACTTCTACATAGGTAATTGCATCATGTAGTTCGTTGGGCATTTTTGCACAAATGATGGCTGTAGCACCTTTGTCTATTGCACTTTGAATGAATTCGTGTCCGTCTGTATTGGTACCTTTTATGGCGATGAAGCAAGTTCCGGGGGTCACATTCCTTGAATCTGTTTGGAGATCCTTCACCGCAATCGTCGTATTTCCTGATACCGCTTGAATGTTGACTTTATATAACAGTTCTTGTAACATCAATGATTGCTCTAATTGAGCATTAAAATTATTTTTTGTCCTTTTTGAAATATTGATCCAGCAATTGGGCTTTGGCTAACTACTTTTCCTTTGCCCGTAACCAATGTCGTTAGTCCTTTATTTTCCAATAAATAAATGGCGTCTTTGAGGCCCATGCCTTTTAAATCGGGCACCACGTTTGCACTAGCAGACGGCTGAACAGGTGCGCTGATGGCTGCAGTGTTATTGCTAAAGCTTGCACCACTCCACAATCCAGTGAAATTAGAATCTGTATAGCTGATGTTCATTTTACTAAAAATTGAATGGAAATCAGATTTCATTCCATAGTATTGATGTATGGAAGAATCCATGTCGATAGGATTGTTTGTATTCGGTTTGTTTAAAAAACGCTTGTATATTCTATCGCTAATTTTTTTGAACACATCACCCGAAACATCAGCACCATAAATCTTTTTAGATTCTCTGCTATTTTGTATAACCACAGCAATTGAATATTTTGGATTTTCGGAAGGGAAGTAACCAATGAAAGATGCTTGATAAATTTTATTGCCTTTATTGTAACCACTGTTGTTTATTGCCGTTACTGCTGTACCGGTTTTACCAGAAATAGAATAGGCGCTATCAAACAACACTTTGTGTCCGGTACCATGAGCGCTATCAACTACTGCTCTCAAACATAATTTTGCTTGGTCGATGGTTTCTTTTGAAGCGATTTGCTCAACCAATACTTGTGGTGCGATGGTTTGAATATCATTGCCATGTTCTCTGATGGCGGCAACCAAATACGGCTTCATCATTTTCCCATTGTTGGCAACGGCATTGTAAAGCATGAGCATGTGCAATGGTGTAACCAATTCTTCGTAGCCATGCGCCATAAATGGAATGGTTGTTTTTCCCCAGCTTTTGTTTTTTGGACTTTTGATGGTTGGTTTTCCGGAGGATGCTACAATTTCTACTCCGGTCATTTTATTCAATCTGAAATGATCTAAATGACTCCACCATTTCATGGGTTCGGCACCATAATATTGATCGGCTAATTTTGCAAAAGCCACATTGCTACTTCTCGAAAAAGCATCTTTCACATCTACAACATGGGTTCCTAAATGAGAATCTTTTATTCTTAAACCATGAAAATATTTCGATCCGCCTTCACAATCTACTTTGGTGTTGATGTTAATATATTTGTCTTCCAACAAACTTAGCAAGGTTACCAATTTAAAGATGGACCCAGGTTCTGTTGCTTTGGCAATGCCATAATTCAAATCCTCGAGGTAGCTACCATCTGGTTGTTTTCCTAAATTGGCGATGGCTTTTATCTTTCCTGTTGAGGTTTCCATTACGATGGCGGTACCATGTGTGGAATTATTATCCACCATCATTCTCATTAATTCTTCTTCGGTTACATCTTGTATGTAAGTGTCTAATGTGGTAACAACATCTTTGCCATTGATGGGATCTACTTCTGCACCTTCTACAGGCATGTAAGCACCGGCTGCATAACGCATCAGTCTTTGACCAGAAGTGCCGCGCAACAAACTGTCATAGGTCCTTTCCAATCCAACATTTTTTGAAGAATCTTTTCTCGAAAGGCCTATGGTTCTGTTTGCCAATAATACATAGGGATTAATTCTTTTGTCTCTGATATCGAAAATAAAACCGCTTTTGTTTCTGCCCAATCTTACCAAAGGAAATTCGCGCATGGTTTTTAAATCATCGAAAGAAATTTTTCTTTTCAGCAAATAAAAACGTGCCTTGTTTTGGTAGGCCATTTCCAATTCAGACTTGTATGCTTCCGTTGTTTTATCTTGAAATAAATTGTGCAGCGAAATGCTCAGAGAGTCTACATTTTCTTTGAATCTTTTTCCACCTTTTTCTCTTAATCCTTCGGCGCCAAAATCGATGTAAATATCAAACACTGGAACCGAGGTACTTAAAATACTGCCATCTTCACTAAAAATGGTTCCTCTAGCTGCGTTGATGGGTAAATACTTTAAGTGCAAACTATCGCCCATGCCTCTCCAAAACTTACCTTCTGCCGTTTGAATATAAAATGCACGTCCGATGACAAAGACACCGAGCAGTATCATGCCTAAATAGCATACATACACGCGCCACAATATGTCTTTTTTAATGTCCAATGCCGGTGGTTTTATTGAGATAAATGATTAATACTAATTGCTATGGTGTTGTAGAATCTGACAAATAAATCGGCGGCGTTTTCACTTCTTTTAATCCCATCGGCTCCACGGCTTTGATCATTTCACTGGGCTTGCTTCTAAAAATCACTTCGCTCTTTATTGTTTTGTATTCGTATTCGAGTTCCTTTACATTTTTTTCTGTTTCACCAATTTTTCTACTGAGCTTATCCGCATAATGTCCATTGTATATATAAAGTATGGCGATGACCGACAGAAAAAGAATGAAGGGAATATTTTTTACTATAGTGCTATAATTAAAGTATTTCTTCCAGTCAATTTTATCATTTAATAATGATGGCTTGATTTCTTTTTCGTCACTCATTATTTTTATTTTTTTTCTGCAATTCTAAGCTTTGCACTTCTAGACCGGCTGTTCAATTTTAATTCTGTGTCATCCGCTTCGATGGGCTTTTTAGAAATAATTTTCAGCGGACTTTCAGCACGCGTTCCAAACACATCATCTGCTGGTATATCTAGTAAAGACCCTGTTTTAAAAAAGTTTTTCACCACCCTGTCTTCTAATGAATGAAATGTGATGATGGCAATTCTTCCGCCTGGTTTCACCGATTCTACACATTGTTCAAGTAACGATTCCAACGCTCCAATTTCATCATTCACCGTTATGCGCAACGCTTGAAAAACTTTTGCCAAATATTTATTTGGATTGCCCATAACCACTTCATGAATCGCTTGTTTAAATTGACCGATTCTTTTGATGGGAGCAACTGCTCTTTTCGCTACAATCGTTCTAGCCAAGGTTTTCGCATTGGTCACTTCGCCATATTGTTCAAACATCTTTTGCAACTCCTGCTCACTGTATTTTTCTAAAATGGTTGCCGCAGTTAGGGTTTGTCGATGATCCATCCGCATATCCAATGCCGCATCAAACCGTATCGAAAAACCGCGCTCAGCTTCATCAAACTGATGACTAGAAACACCCAAATCTGCTAAAATGCCATCTACTTGTGGATGTTTGTGCAAGCGCAAAAACTTTTTTAAGTGCTTAAAGTTTTGTTGTACAAAAACAATGCGCGGGTCTGATGGAACATTTTGCAATGCTGCAGCATCCTGATCAAAAACGATTAATTTTCCTTCCGCTCCAAGCTGCTCTAAAATCGCTCTGCTGTGTCCACCACCCCCAAAAGTGCAATCCACGTAAACACCATCTTTTTTGATGTTCAAACCGTCCATACAAGCTTTTAGCAATACCGGTACATGATAATCCAGATGTGCGTTGGCATCCATATCGGCATCGGGTATCGTTTGCTCCGGTACCATGCGATTAGCCATTCAACTTTTCATCTTTCTTATTCATCACCTCGTCAGCCAATTTGCTAAAATCACTTGGCGACATAGAATCAAAGAACTGCTGGTATTTTGTTTTATCCCAGATTTCAATTTTATTAACGGCTGCAATCAAAACAATGTCTTTTCCCAATCCGGCATATTCCATCAAATTTTTTGGAAGCAACAAGCGACCAGCGCCATCCAACTCAATTTGATTCGCTCCATTCAAAAAATACCGCCTAAACTCTCTAACTTTAGGATCGAAATCATTCAATTCACTGATTTCCTTGAAGATAGGCTCCCAGCTTTTGATGGGATATAGGGTTAGGCATGTTTCAAAACCACGGTTCAAAACAAAATGGGTTTGCTCTGCCTCAGGTAACTGTTTCTTGAAACCTGAAGGCAAAAGAAAACGTCCTTTTGCGTCTACCGTAGATTCATATTCTCCTAAAAAACCTATCATTTTTGAAAATGGGTTGTTTTTGATTGATAACCGACACAAAATAACACATTTTCCCACTTTATTACACCAAATTGATGAAACATTTTTATCCACAAGGTCTTATGCCCCGTTGATAAAGGTTTTATAAGCGAAAACAGCCGTTTTTTAACGGAAGAGATGTGGATTAATGTTAACTGCTGTGGATAACCGGTGGATTTATGAAAAAACCGGGAGGGAGATATAAAAAATAGAACCTTTTCCTATGGTACTTTCTGCTTTGATTTGTCCGTGATGTGCTTCTACCATCGTCTTCACATAACTCAGTCCCAAACCAAAACCTTTTACGTTGTGTAAATTACCTGTATGTGCTCTGTAAAATTTTTCAAATATTCTGCTTAAAGTTTCCTTGCTCATCCCAATGCCATTGTCTGCTATTGAAATCTGAAGTTGATTGCCCAAATTTTTACTTTTTACGGTAATCAAAGGCGCTGCATCTCCAGCGTATTTTATCGCATTGTCCAATAAATTATTGATGATAT
Organism: uncultured Bacteroidota bacterium; assembly: GCA_903871575.1. Classification (GTDB taxonomy): domain Bacteria; phylum Bacteroidota; class Bacteroidia; order Chitinophagales; family Chitinophagaceae; genus Ferruginibacter. The sequence continues at coordinate 8,757 of CAIQHJ010000253.1, read as the reverse complement.
TGGTAAAATGTACATCATCCGCCATAATTAAATCGTTGGATGCGCTGAGGTCTACACTAACTATGCCTCCTTTCTCAGCCAACGGAAGGTTGATGTTTTGTATGGCCTTTTGTATCAACTCATTGGCATTTGTCTTTTTCATGTTGAGTTGAATCGCTTTTTTATCGAGCAGTGACGCTTGTAAAATCGTTTCAACCTGTTGATTCATGCGCTTGTTTTCTTCCTTGATGATTTGGGTGAAATATGCAGATTTTTCTTGGTCGTTAATTACTTTTTCATTCCGAAGTGCATCTACCGCTAATGATATCGTGGCAATGGGCGTTTTAAATTCATGCGTCATGTTGTTGATGAAATCCGATTTGATTTCACTCAATTTTTTTTGTTTGAACAACGCTCTGATGGTAATAAAAAACGCCGTGATGATGATGATGGTAAACAATATCGTTCCTAAAACAAACCAAATGATTTCCCTAAATATGATGATTTCCTGATGTGGAATGATGATGACAAGAAATTCTTCTTTGGTTAAATTTTCATAATTGCTTCCTTCCGCTGGTTCTAATGGAACAGCCACATTGGTATTGTGGGCAGAATCTATGAACAATTCAAAGAAATTTTCACTTTGTATTTGCTCTCCAGCAATGCTGTTGTCGGAAACTGCAAACTCAAAAAGAACGCCTTCCAAAAAATGTTTCTCTAAAGATTTTCTGATAATGCTGTTGATTTCGTCTCTGGTAAAACGTTGTATTACTGAAGGACGCAACAACTCTATTTTAAACTTTTCATTTTGAAAATAATTGTCCGGCTTCTTGTTTAACGACAATAAGACCGAACTTTCCTGCATCATGCTTTCTGCGGCTTCTGTTGCAGCTAAATAAATATTGTCGCGAAGTTGCTTCTCTTTTGTTTGTTTGGCTGTAGAAAGCCAAAGCACCTGAAAATAGATTAGTCCCAATAATGACAGTGAAATTAAAATTGCAATGACTGGAAAAATTCTTTTCATGAATGGGTTATTGCCATTTGAATGCTTAATAATATCAAACTACATGGAGTAGTTTACGTGCTTTTGTAAAAATAACCCACAATTCTGTTTTAATCCATTTATATTGATATTTAAAAGTAATTTTAACTGATTTTTTTTAAACGACTTTATTTCAATGACCCAAAAACTTGCTGCAGCTCAATTCTTGATTGCCGATCCTTTTCTCAAGGACGATAATTTTATGAGATCTGTTGTTTTTCTTTGCAGTCATGATGCAACTGGAAGCTTTGGATTAACCATTCATAAAAAACTCGGGTTTCATTTATCTGATTTGATGGAGGATATATCAAACACCAATATTCCCGTTTATGTTGGAGGCCCGGTTGCCACAGATACGCTTCATTTTCTTCATCAATATCCAAACCTAATTCCCAACGCACAAGCTTTGGGGAATGGAATTTTTTGGGGTGGCGATTTTTCTGCAGTCATCACCTTGCTCAACAACAACGCAATTGAACTACATAAAATAAAGTTTTTTTTAGGGTATAGTGGCTGGTCGGCACAACAATTAGATGATGAATGCAAGGAACATTCCTGGTTGGTTGATGATGCAACTGCAAGCATCTTATTTGAAGTTGAACCCGAAAAAACCTGGGAAGCATGTGTCAGAAAATTGGGCGACGAATACCTTCAATTGTTGCTCTATCCAATTGATCCACAATTAAACTAACGCCAAAATTTAACTCATTGTTATACTCCATTTTAAAATTTCCGGCTCAATTAGCGTTGCGTATTTTTTGCAAACGAATTGTTGTGAATGACAAAACCAATTTTGCACATACTGGACCTTTGTTGATTGCAGCCAATCACCCCAATTCATTTTTAGATGCCATTATTTTAGCAACCTTGTTTAAAAAACCCATTTATTCTCTGGCCAGAGGAGATGCATTTATTAATCCTTTCATCAAAAAAATATTAAACGCATTGCACATTCTACCGGTGTATAGAATCACTGAGGGTGCCGAAAACTTAAATACCAACTACGATACTTTTGAAAGGTGCAGGGAAATTTTTAAGCAAGATGGTATTGTGTTGATTTTTAGTGAGGGGCTTTGTGTAAATGAATGGAAGTTGCGTGCGTTAAAAAAAGGCACAGCTAGATTGGCTTTCAGTTGTTGGCAAGCAGGCATTCCGCTAACGGTGCTTCCTACTGGAATTAATTATCATTCTTTTGATGCATTGGGAAAAGTTGTTGAACTGCATTTTGGCGAGCCCATTCATGCTCATGAATTTGACTTGTCGGCTTCTGATGGCGTTGCCATAAAATCATTCAATGCGCAACTTAAAAATGCCTTGCAACCTTTGGTGATAGAAAAAGAGAAAACAGATCGGGCAGGAATAGTATCACGATTTGACAAACCCATTCATCCAATAAAAAAACGTTTGTTGTTTTTACCTGCCATGTTTGGTAAATGGTTGCATGCGCCAATTTACAAGCCATTGCAGCAATTTTCTGCAAAACGTTACCAACGATTAGACCATTATGATTCTGTGTTGTTGGGCTTGTTATTTTTATTGTATCCGATTTTTGTGTTGGCATTGGCCGTAACAGTGTCGCTGCTTTTAGGCCTATGGATGGGCGTGTTGGTTTTTGTGTTGTTGCCGCTGTTGGCCTGGAGTTATGTGCAATGGAAAACACTTAGATAAACTTCAATCAACTAAAAAATCCCAAGTTTAAACTTGGGATTTTGCTTTATACATTATTCTGTAATTATTTTTCAATAGCACCTTCTACCAAAACAGTTGCTTTGTTGTGAATGACTTCTACAAATCCGCTTTGAATAGTATACGCGCTGGTATTTGTTTTGTCTTTAAGAATTTTTAGCGTGCCGCTTTTTAAAGCACTTACCAAAGGAGCATGTTTGTCGAGCACTTCAAACAATCCATTGATTCCTGGAAGTTGAACGCCATAAACATCTCCGCTAAAAATCTTTTGCTCTGGTGTTAATATTTCTAGTTTCATGTTATCAAATTCAAAAGTTAAAATTCAAAATCAAAATTGATAATTATAACTTTTTACTTTTTAATTGTTACGCTTTCGCAGCTGCCATCAATTTCTTACCTTTTTCAATTGCATCTTCCAAAGTACCAACAAGGTTGAATGCGGCTTCTGGATATTCATCAACTTCTCCATCCATAATCGCATTGAAACCGCGGATGGTATCTTCGATTGGAACCAATACACCTTTCAAGCCGGTAAATTGTTCTGCTACGAAGAAAGGCTGACTCAAGAAACGTTGAACTTTACGAGCTCTAGATACAACCAATTTATCTTCGTCGCTCAATTCATCCAAACCAAGGATAGCGATAATATCTTGTAATTCTTTATAACGTTGTAGGATCAATTTAACCCTGTTGGCTGTGTTGTAATGTAAATCGCCAACAATTTGTGGGGTTAGAATTCTTGATGTAGAATCCAATGGATCTACCGCAGGATAAATACCTAAATCCGCAATTTTACGACTCAATACGGTTGTAGCATCCAAATGCGCAAAAGTGGTTGCAGGAGCTGGATCCGTCAAATCATCCGCAGGTACATATACCGCCTGTACGGAAGTAATAGAACCATTTTTAGTTGATGTAATACGCTCTTGCATCAAACCCATTTCAGTTGCCAAAGTTGGCTGATATCCCACCGCACTTGGCATACGACCCAACAAAGCAGATACCTCAGAACCCGCTTGTGTGAAACGGAAGATGTTATCAACGAAGAACAAAATGTCTTTACCTTGACCATCACCTTCTCCATCACGGAAATATTCTGCCATCGTCAAACCGCTCAACGCTACTCTCGCCCTTGCTCCTGGCGGTTCGTTCATTTGTCCAAATACAAACGTTGCTTTAGATTCTTTCAATCCTTCTAAATTAACAGAACTCAAATCCCATCCACCTTCTTCCATACTGTGTTTGAAAGCATCACCATAATTCATGATGCCAGCTTCAATCATCTCTCTCATCAAATCGTTTCCTTCACGTGTTCTTTCTCCTACACCTGCAAATACAGATAAACCACTGTATGCTTTTGCGATATTGTTAATCAACTCTTGGATCAATACTGTTTTTCCTACACCCGCACCACCAAACAAACCAATCTTTCCGCCTTTTGCATAAGGTTCAATTAGGTCAATTACTTTGATACCTGTATACAAAATTTCAGATGCTGTACTTAAATTTTCAAATAATGGTGGTTTAGCATGGATAGGGCGACCGCCTTCTTTGCTAACTTGAGGTAAGCCATCGATGGCATCACCTGTTACATTAAACAATCTACCTTTAATGCCCTCACCAATTGGCATGGTGATAGGTCTTCCGGTGTCGATTACAACTGTACCACGCACCAATCCTTCGGTTCCGTCCATCGCAATGGTTCTTACGCTGTCTTCACCCAAATGTTGTTGCACTTCAAGTACAAGTGTATCGCCATTTTCGCGTTTAAGTTCCAACGCATTAAAAATTTGAGGTAATTTAGATTCTTTATCAAATTGAACATCCACCACGGCGCCAATGACTGATTTTACTTTACCGCTATTTGCCATAAAAAGTATTTAGAAAATGAGGTATATATTTTGGGCGCAAAGGTAAGGGTTGCGAAGTGTAATGAAAAATTGAAATCTAGATTTTTATTAAATTTTCTAGACTTTTATCCATTTTTTTCTGTTTGTTGTTTTTTATTGGCCCAATAGACCCCCGATAAGATAACCAAAAGGCTACATATTTGCAGCCAACCTGTTTTTTCTCCATACATAACTCCCCAAAAAATAGCAATAAATGGAATACCATAGGTAACCATAGCGGAAAAGAAAACACCAGCCCGCTTGATGAGGATGTAAAATAAAATATTGGCCAATGATGTGCCCATTGCTCCCAATAAACAAGCATAGCCGGTAGATACCAATAGGGCATGATTAGAAAAATCGAGTTTAAAAAAACCTGTGAAAATCAATATCATCAAAGCAGGAATCGCATTTAATGCCAACGCCATAGCAACAATTTCTAAGGATGGAATACCCTTCAGGTGCTTCTGCACCAAATTTACATTGTAGCCATACATGATGGTGGCAATCAATATCAAATAGGCATAGTTCCAATTGTCAATCATTAGCATATTGGGGTGACTTAAAAACAACATGATACATCCCGATAAGGCAATAAAAACACCTACGATTTTTTGTGTGGATGCTAGATTTTTAAAAAATAAAGCGCCGGTGATGATAACAAAAACGGGCGTTAAGGAGTTTAATGTGCCGGCTAAAGCACTGTCGATTTTCATTTCTGCAATGCAAAAAAGATAAGATGGCAACATGCTGCCCAACAATCCAGATAAAAAAACATAAGACAATTTGTTGGCAGGAATTTTCTTAAATGATTTAAACAAGATGGGCAATAAGCACAAACCAGACGCCACAATTCTTACAGATGCCACTTGAAAAGCGGTTAATCCCACCATGCCGGCTTTCATGAGAATGAAGCTGCTTCCCCAAATAAAAGAAAGCAATACAAACAAAAGCCAATTCAAACCTCTATTTTCCATTAAATTTATTTTAGTTGTGCAAATTTGTGGTAATTTGTAGTAACGCGACTTTATTTTTTATGGTCGCCGACTTTCAATTTTATTTTTCATCAAAAAACATCAACATGGCACTTATCAAAGAATTCAAGACATTCATTTCACAAGGAAATGTAATAGAGTTGGCAGTTGCAGTTATCATCGGTGGGGCATTTGGAAACATCGTTTCATCATTGGTAGACGACATGATAACTCCATTATTGCTATCGCCAGCTTTGAAAGCGGCCAAGGTGCATGAAATAACGCAGCTTACCATTGGAGAAATTAAATATGGCAACTTTTTATCAGCGGCTATCAAATTTTTGTTGATTGCAATTGTGTTGTTTGCATTATTAAAAATGATGAACGCTTTTAAGAAAAAAGAAGAGACTGCGGCACCTGCTGCACCTTCTACTACCGACCAACTATTAACCGAAATCAGAGATGCTTTAAAAAAATAAAGATGAAAAAGAATCTGTTACTATTTCTTGCAATGGTGCATGTCAATATTGGGTTTTCTCAAGATGCTAGTGTTGTAGACTTGAAAAAAGCATCTGAAATAACCATTAAAAAAGAACCAACAGATACTGTTCAATTAACATGGAAAAAAGGAGGAAATTTCAACCTGAATATCAACCAGGGTTCTTTAAGCAACTGGTCGGCCGGGGGAGATAAATTTTCGTTTTCGCTTAATTCCTATTTGAATCTATATTCATTTTATAAAAAAGAAAAAAACGCTTGGGATAATGTTTTAGATCTGGCTTTTGGTATTGTGCAAACAACCAGCTTGGGCAGAAGAAAATCCAGCGATCGAATTGATTTCACATCAAAATATGGCTATGCTTTGAATAAACATTGGAACCTTTCAACCTTATTCAACTTGCGTTCTCAATTTGCAAATGGATACAGTTATGAAAAGGATGCAAATGGAAATGAGACTCGAACCTTAACCTCAAAAACATTCGCACCTGCTTATGTTTTATTGTCGCAGGGTTTAGACTACAAGCCAATTAGCAATTTCTCATTATTCATGTCTCCAATGACAGGCAGATGGATACTCGTTTCTGACAGCAGTTTAGGCGATTTTTACGGACTTGCCGCCGGAAAGAAAGTGAAATCTGAATTAGGTGCTTTTTTATCTGCTAATTACACAGCAAATTTGGGTAAGAATTTCAATTACAAAACCAAGCTGGACCTATTCTCTAATTACAAGCAAAATCCACAGAATATTGATGTATACTGGACAAATGTTATCACAGCAAAAATCACCAAATACATCAATTTTAGCTTTAATGTGGATATGATTTATGACGACGACACACATAATGTAGATCCCACAAAAGGCCCTGCACCACAGTGGCTACAGTTGATGGGCATCGGATTTGCCTATAAATTTGGGACCTTGGCTAAGGTTAAATAAGGTGGATAATTTAAATTTTTCTGAGCCCCGAAGTCTTTAACTTTGGGGCTCTTATTTTTAAAAGATATCACTTTGAGTACTGCACCATCATATCAAATCAAACTCGACCAATTTGAAGGTCCGTTTGATTTATTGTTATTTTTCATTGAAAGAGATGAATTGGATATTTACAATATTCCCATAACCACTATCACCAATGATTTTTTGTCTCATATTCATGATACAGAAAAATTAAACATCGAACTCAGCAGCGAATTCATTTTATTCATCAGTACGTTGATGCGCATCAAGGCAAAGATGTTGTTGCCGCGTAAAGAAGTGGATGCCGATGGCAATGAAATCGATCCAAGAATGGAGTTGGTAGACAAGATATTAGAGTACAAAAAATTTAAAGAAGCTTCTATCAAAATGGCAGAGTTGGAAGCGGAGCGAATGCTGATGTTGAAGCGTGGAAATGTTCAAAAAGAATTGGCTCAGATTGGTGAGGATGCGGGCGAAGGCACAGAAATACAAACGATTACCGTATATAAATTGATGAAGGCTTTTGAAAAAGTGATTCAGCGCATTCAACAACGAAACAACAAGCCGGTTCATACGGTTGTTCAGTATAATTATACCATGGAGGCCTGCAGAGATTATATGTTGGATCTGGCAGCTGCAGAAAAAACCATTTCATTCGAAAAAATATTTGAGGTATGCAATGATCGGATTCATGCCATATTTTTATTCCTCAATATGTTGGAATTGGTGCAGCAAAAATTTCTGATGATAATGATTGGCGAAGGGCGAAACAATTTCATCATTGAGTACAACGAACACAGAGAAGAAGAAATACATAATCCTTTAACGGATGAGGATTTCAAGCATTTGAATTAGGGAAGGGTTTGGGGTCTACTTTCTGCATTTTCATTTTGCGATTTTGCAATATTGTAATATTACGTGTACTGAGCTGACATAGCCAAATATTTTCACTAATGTTTCTTCAGTGAGCATATCCATTCAACAAAATCATTGCTAGCATAAATTCAAAAAGCTAATTTTGCCTTACAATTTATTTCAACATGCAAACTACATTATACGCTGCTGCCGATAGAGGCACTGCCGATTATGGCTGGCTGAAGCCGAATTACTATTTCAGTTTTTCACAATATCACAACCCTTCCAAAGTGCATTTCGGATTGCTCCGCGTATTGAATGATGATTTCATTATGGGTGGCGGCATGTTTCCCCCGCATCCTCATGATAACATGGAAATCGTTACTATTCCATTGACAGGAGCAGTTGAACACCGCGACAATACCGGCGGACACGGCATCATCAAAGCTGGCGACATTCAAATCATGAGCGCAGGTTCGGGCATACAACATTCTGAAGCCAATGCCTCTAAAACCGAGCCGCTTACCTTATTTCAAATCTGGGTGTTTCCAAAACTGAAAAATATAACCCCGAGATACGACCAAAGAACTTTTAATGTTGAAGATAGAAACAACAAATGGCAAATTGTAGTTTCTCCAAGAGAAGAAGACAACGCTTTATGGATCAATCAAGATGCCCGTTTTGCATTGACAAATGTTTCAGCAGGAAAATCCATCGAATATCAAAATGGATTTAGTGGTAATGGTGTGTTTCTGGTAGTTATCAACGGGAGTGTCGAAATCAACGGGACTGTTTTAAATAAAAGGGATGCTTTGGGAATTAAAGATGCGGATAGTTTTATCATCAATGCCAGTGAAGATGCGGAGTTGTTGG
>CAIQHJ010000252.1 GCA_903871575.1 uncultured Bacteroidota bacterium | reverse complement strand
GAATGGCCCAATGTTCGATGTGTACCAAAACCGCTGCTCAGTTGGGTGAAAAACCAGCGTTGGGTTTAAACAATGGCATCTTGTACTTGATGTTAACTCCTTTTGTGGTGATTGCTGTAATCGCTTATCGGTGGTGGAAAAATGAAAAGGCAAGAAGAGAAGAAGAGTCTGCACCTGCAAATGACTAATACCGGTCTATAAATTGGAATAAATTAAATTGGTCCTGCTCTTGCTGTATCGCATTCTTTAAATCATTCTTGTTGATGTTTTGCATGCGTTTGTTTCGGATTAAATGGTATGCCTTTTCTGCCAACAACGCGGCTTTTCTGTCCTTATTATCCTCTCGTTTCAAATTCAACAAAGCTTCTTTAAAAGTATCAATGCCTTCGTGGGTTGTAGCATTGGTTTTTACAATGGCAATTTCATGTTTTTTTTCGCTGAATGCAGGTGCCAGCATGAGTCGCAAATTAGAAACAAAAGCATCTGCACCCGGCCTATCGCATTTATTTACCACAAATACATCGGCAATTTCCATCAATCCAGCCTTCATGGTTTGAATTTCATCGCCCGATTCTGGCACCAATACCACCGCAGTAATATCGGCCAATCCGGCTATTTCAATTTCGCTTTGTCCAACACCCACGGTTTCTATGATGATCCAGTCGAAAGCAGCAGCTTTTAATACTTCGGTAATTTCAATAATTCGAGGGTGCAGTCCGCCCATCGAGCCACGAGAGGCCAACGATCGGATGTAAACTCCGGGATGGTTGTACCAGCTGCTCATGCGGATACGGTCGCCCAACAATGCCCCCAAATGAAATGGGGATGAAGGGTCGATGCAAACAACAGCAACAGAATTTCCTTCTGCAGTAAGCGCACCTATCAACGCATCGGTTAAGGTGCTTTTACCAGCACCCGGCGGTCCAGTAATGCCAATGATGTTGTTGCTGTTAACAACTGGAAGTTGCTTTAAAAAATCTTCAAAACCCGCGACTTCATTTTCTACCAAAGAAATGCTGCGGGCCAAATCTTTCAAATTAGATTTGCTTGGAAAAGATGGAAAAAGGGCTGACATGTCTTGCAAATTAAACAAATTCATTGCTTTCTATACAGAAGTGTACAATTTGTTTGTGCTACTTTTGTGCACATGATGCCACCCCGCGTGATTGTTGAAGATGAACGGATGAAATATCCTTATACCGGATTGTTTACTTTCTGCGAGCAGTTGAGTAAAAGTCTGGTAAAAAATCAACATCAAACCCAAGCTGAACTTTCCTTTTATGTTCCCGAAAATCAAGTTGGATTTTTAGGGGTCAATCAAAAGTATCACCTACAAAAATCTTGGCATAAACTGTACAATCCCATACACGCAAAAGCCGATTTGTGGCACGGCACGTATCAAGGGAGCCGATATTTTCCAAGGAGTGGGAAGTTGAAAAAAATGCTCACCATCCACGATTTGAATTTTTTGGTAGAACAAAGAAAATCGGAGCAGAAGCAAAAAAAATTGTTGCAAAAAGTGCAAGCACAAGTTGATGAAGCCGATCAAATTACGGTCATTTCAAATTTTACACTACAATTTATTAAGCAACATCTAAACCTGAAGGGAAAAAATGTGGAGGTTATTTACAATGGCTGCGATGTTAATTTGATGGCGAATCCTCCGCAGAAACCCGAATTCATTACAGATGGCCATCCTTTCTTTTTTAGCATTGGCACCATAGCAGAAAAGAAAAATTTTCATGTGCTTGTGCCTTTGTTGAGAGACAATGAATGCAAATTGATTATTGCAGGAATTCATCAGCAACCAGACTATGTAGAAAAAATAAAGTCTGAAGCCAAAAAGCATGACGTTTTGGATCGTGTGATTTTGCCAGGCAGCATAACAACCGCCGAAAAATGGTGGTTGATGCAGCAATGCAGCGCTTTTTTGTTTCCATCGATTGCCGAAGGATTTGGCATTCCGGTTGTTGAAGCCATGCATTTTGAGCGTCCCATCATCCTTTCTTCACATACCTGTTTGCCCGAAATAGGCGGAAATGCGGCATATTATTTTGCAGATTTCGATCCCGATTTAATGATGAGAAATTTGCAAGATGCAGTAAACGATTTTTCATCGAATCCCAACAAAAAACAAGCCATGGCCGAACGTTCCAAGATGTTCAATTGGGATTTAGCCGCTGAAAAATATATTGATCTCTACAACAAAATTTTGGAGCTTTAAGGAAATTTTTATCATGAACATGAATACCCTAATCATAGAACTCGGCGGATCTCATATAGAGTGCATCTACACTTTTGTTCATGCGCTAAAAATGAAAAATGAAAAGGTTCATTTATGCTGCAACCGAAATTTACTTCCACTGTTTCCCGAAAAAAACAAGCTGGATGGCATCTTAGAAATGCCTGAGCAATTTTCAATATCTACACAGGTTACTTCTTTTTTATCGATCCGAAACTACATAAAAAAACATGGCATTACCCATGTGGTCATCAATACCTGTGAGTTAAAAATTATTCGTAACCTGTTTTATTTTCTTCCTGCAAACATCAATTATACCGGACAGGTTCACAACGCAAAAAAACTAGAAAAAAGCGTAACCTTCACCAAAATACTTTCTAAAAAAATGAAGAAATATTTTGTGTTGGGCGATCATTTGTTGAAGCAATTAAAACCAGATCCCATCTTTTTGATACGGTCTATTTATCCCATTTACTATCCTGCTTTTCAAGAAAATACCATACATAAAAACCAAGGCGAAAAATGGATTGTAATACCCGGAGGTGTGGCCATGGAACGACGAGATTATTTGCCACTGATAGATGCCATAAAAGATGGTGTTTGGCCCGAAGAAATCAAGTTTGTTTTTTTGGGAAAATATTATTTGAACAACCACGTAAATGAAGAGTGGAAACAAACGGCATGGTGGAAAAAACACATTATTCATTTTGAACAGGATGTGCCTTATGATGTTTTT
>CAIQHJ010000251.1 GCA_903871575.1 uncultured Bacteroidota bacterium | reverse complement strand
GTTATCTGGTAGTGATTCCGGAGATGATGACGACACAGGAAGTGATAACGATGAGAATGGAAATGAACCTCAATTGAGTGGGAATTTCATTAACGATGGTAGTTATACACAACACGATGATTTTGGCAAAGACGATAAAATGTTGGCTAAAATCAAAAAGGATATGATCAATATCTTGATTCCAAGAGTGAAGGCGAAATATCCAAAATATGCGCATCTCTTCAATAACAAAATCAAATACCACATCAACCCAACTGGTAAGTTTGTAATTGGTGGTCCGCATGGTGATACCGGTTTAACAGGTCGTAAAATTATTGTAGATACTTACGGTGGAAAAGGTGCGCATGGTGGTGGCGCTTTCAGTGGAAAAGATCCAAGTAAAGTAGACCGTTCTGCAGCTTATGCAACACGTCACATTGCCAAAAACCTGGTTGCCGCAGGATTGTGTGATGAAGTACTGGTGCAAGTTTCCTATGCCATTGGTGTAGCTCAACCAACCAGCATCAATGTGGTAACTTATGGTACTGCAAAAGTTGCTTTAACAGACGGGCAAATTGCAGATAAAATCATGAAAATGTCTTGCTTCGACATGCGTCCATATTTTATCGAACAAAGACTCAAGCTTCGCAATCCAATGTACAGCGAAACAGCTGCATACGGTCACATGGGAAGAAAAAATGAGGTGGTAGAAAAAACCTTCGTTTCTCCTGATGGAAAGAAAATTACCAAAAAAGTAGAACTCTTTACATGGGAAAAATTAGATGCGGTGAAAGAAGTGAAAAAAGTATTCGGCATTAAATAATGTCTTCTCGATACCTAACTTGAAAACCATAAGTTTCGGCTTATGGTTTTTTATTTGTTTATAGTTTAAATTTGATTCGTGAAAAATTTCAGACATCAACATCAGCGCCCCAAAAAAAACACACTGATCATAGGCAGAGCGGCTATTATTCAGGCGCTTAAAGAAAGAAAACAATTGGAGCGAATCTACATGCAATCCAATATTCATGGAGAAGTGATTGATGAAATAAAAGCCCTTGCTGCGAAAGAGTTGGTGCCCATTAATAAGGTTCCGGTTGAGAAACTCAATAATTTCAATGTGAGCAATCACGAAGGATGTATTGCGCAAATTTCAAAAATTCAATACCAGGATTTGCAGCAAATCATTTCATTTGTTGTAGAAAACGGCGAAACACCCTTGTTCATCATTTTAGATGGGGTTACAGATATTAGAAATATTGGTGCCATTGCCAGAAGTGCATATTGTTTTGGTGTTCACGCAATCATTATTCCCGACAAAGGTGTGGGTGCAATGAATGAAGATGCAATTTTAACTTCTGCTGGTGCGTTGGAGAAAATCGCAGTCTGTCGCGTTAGCAGCTTGATGAAAACAGTTGATGAATTACACCTCAACGGCATTAAAGTATTTGCGAGTGAAATGACAGCCAAACATACCATTGGCCAATTGGATCTTACAGAACCTTGTGCCATCATTATGGGCGGAGAGGAACATGGCGTATATCCTGCACTGATGAAAATTTGTGATGATCAATTTAATATTCCAATGACAAGCGATTTTGAATCATTGAATGTGTCGGTAGCTACAGGGATAATTTTGTATGAAGTGTCCAGACAAAGAATGGTGTAACAATGCATAAAACAGTTGTGTTATTTGAATAGGAATATTTCCAAGATAAATTCAAGGTAAATGAATGGTAAAAAAATAAAACTGATTGAATGTCCACGCGATGCCATGCAAGGCTGGCAACATTTCATTTCCACAGAACAGAAAGTAGCATACATCAATGCATTATTGCCGATAGGTTTTGATACCATTGACTTTGGAAGTTTTGTTTCACCCAAGGCTATTCCACAAATGGCAGACACGAAAGCGGTATTGGCCCAATTGGATTTATCGCAAACCACATCCAAGCTTTTGGCTATTGTTGCCAATAAACGTGGTGCAGAAGAAGCGGTGACATTTGATGCAATCGACTATTTGGGATATCCTTTTTCTATTTCGGAAACATTTCAACAACGGAATACCAATGCGAGTATAACACAATCTTTTGATCAACTGAAAGAAATGGTGGAGCTATGCGAGAAGCATCATAAAACAATGGTGGTATATCTTTCCATGGGATTTGGAAATCCATATGGCGATGAACACAACGATGAGATTGTTTTTGATTGGGCAAATAAGGTAGCGGAATTGGGCGTTACGATTATTTCATTGGCCGACACAGTTGGATTGGCTTCCCCAACCCAAATTAGCCGCATCACAGGAAATTTAATTCAGTCGCTTCCTGAAATAGAAATTGGCGTTCACTTGCATTCCGCACCACACAACTGGAAAGAAAAACTCGAGGCAGCAATGAATGTCGGATGTAACCGATTTGATGGCGCACTCAAAGGTTATGGCGGCTGTCCAATGGCTGGAGATGATTTGGTAGGCAATATGGATACAGAAAAACTCATTCGATATTTTAATGAACAGTCGCTCATGAATGACATCAATGAGCCCGCATTAGCTAGCGCATTAGCCATTGCCAACAGTATCTTTAGTCAATAAAAAAATATTTCGATGGATTTTAGATTGGCATTTCATCCAAAGCAGGCGGATAAAAAAATTGTTCATTCCGACAAGCTGTTTTTAATTGGGTCTTGTTTTACGGAGCAGATTGGGCAAAAATTTTCGCATCACAAATTTCAAACCATTGAAAACCCCAATGGCATTTTGTTTAATCCGATCAGCATTGTTGGAGCCATTGCACGATATATTCAATCCCAGCCATACACAGAAGCGGAGTTGTTTCAACAAAATGATGTATGGGGTAGTTGGGATCATCATACCCGTTTTTCGAGCATTGATGCCAATATATGCTTACAAAAAATAAATGATGCACAAGCCGCGGCGCACCAATTTTTGAAAGATGCCAACTGGATTTTTATTACCCTTGGTTCTGCTTTTCTTTACGAACTCGAAAACAATCGGGCAGTTGCCAATTGTCATAAAGTGCCAACAGATAAGTTCACCAAGCGCTTGTTGACAGCAACTGAAATAGAAGCGGCGCTACAGCAGATGTTTGTTGATTTAAAACAATTTAATCCAGGCATACATGTCATGTTTACCATTAGTCCGGTGCGGCATCTAAGAGATGGTTTTGTTGAAAACAACAGAAGTAAGGCCAATTTAATATCGGCCGTTCATGCATTGGTGGATGCCAATCCCATGGTGCATTATTTCCCAGCTTATGAATTGATTATGGACGATTTAAGAGATTATCGTTTTTTTGCGGAGGACATGGTGCATCCCAATTATCAGGCAACACAATATGTTTGGGAGAAATTAATTGCATCTTGCATTTCTGAAGAAGCACAATTGATGATGAAGGAAATTGCCATGATTCAATCTGCAAAGACGCACAAAGCTTTTAATCCCACATCCATACAACACCTCAACTTTCTACAAACAAACCTTGAGCGAACGATAAATATGCAAAAAAGGTATCCGTATATCAACTGGGATGCCGAAATTCAATATTTTTCATCTGCAAATTCATAAACCAATTGTATTATTTTTGTTCATCTAAATTTGCTAACTTTCGTTTGCGAATTTTTTAATCATCACCAACAACAGCTTAGCATTATGAAAAAGGCCATCTTTTTTTTGATATTGATTGTTTTAAATTTTAATTCAATAGCACAAAGGGTACATAAAATATATTTGAATGATAAGGGAGCTTCCGTTACGGTTGGATTTTTATTGAATGACAATGTGGTGTTGCAATTAAAACAAGATGGTTCGCTAGGCGAGTGGGGCGTGGATAGATATGCAGATCGACCTGCAGATTACATGCAAAGAAGTTTGGAAACCTACGGCGGAAGAGTTGAGTATTATACACAATTTGACAATGAAGCTTTCAGAGGAAAAATAAAATATATCGGAGGCACACTCATTACGTATTATCCCTCTTATGATGAGCAATTTTTGGTAGGTAAAATAAAAGCGATAGGTCCCATCAACATCAATTATTATTCAAAATATGACGACCCATCTTCTGAAGGTAAATTGAAGACCGTAGGTTCTACGACTTATGGATATTACTCCAGTTTTGATAATGATGCCTACAAAGGAAAAATAAAATCAATCGGCAGCATCAACGTTACTTACTATGCTGCATTGGATGATAAGCTGATTGCTGGAAAAGTAAAGAGTTTCAATGGCGTTCCATTCGTGTATTATACTTCATTCGATCAGCCACAATTTAGAGGGGGCTTAAAATCAGGGAATACGATGCAAGTAGTAAATGCAGTAACGTATTATATTCGCTAAATCAAACCCAACTGTTTTATTGGTTTAGTGAATTCTATCACCCCGAACTTCTGTACTGTTCATGAGTGTTTTTTCGTAAGCCAGCCATTCTTTCCACCTTGTGCGCACAATTTTTTTGTCGATGTAATGCTCGGCCAAGTTGATAAAAAGCGTGTAATGCCCTGCTTCACTTTCCATGAATTTGCGATAGAATTTGCGCATGTATTGATCATCTAATCCTTCACTCAATCTTTTGAAACGTTCGCAACTCCTCGCTTCGATGAGCGCCATAATCAACATTTGATCGAGAAACCTTTCTGTTGGACTACCACCTTTCTTGATGAAATCAATCAGTTTATTTACATATACATCTTTGCGTTGTCGACCCAGGGATAATTTTCTCTTTTTTAATTCAGCCAACACTTGTCTGAAATGTCCCCATTCTTCAGTAACAATTGGACTAAGCTTTTCTACAAGCAACGCTTTTTCTGGATTTTTTTGAATCAATGAAATGCAAGTGGTGGCTGCTTTTTGTTCGCAGTATGCATGGTCTGTAAGAATTTCTTCTAATTGCAATTCAGCCAGGTTTACCCATCTTGGGTCTGTTGGTAATTGAAGTCCCAAAATATTTCGGGTGTGTTCGCTTAATTCATCTTTCATACTCAAAAATAAAAAAATGTAAGGGCAATTTCCTTCATTTTTTTTAAATCGCTAATTCCTATTATTCCTTCCATTTATTTTATTTACTTTACAGGAATATTTACACATTTATGCGGTTTGTATATTTATTTATTGCTTCATTGCTAACGGTTTCACTTTGTTATATATTGGATACCACCATCTTGTTGAAAATTCCATTGGGAAAATTGTTGTCGCCACAAGAAGGCATTTGGCAAAATGCAGAATCTGTAAATGCCGAACACAGCGCTACGTTAAACTTGGACCAACTTGAAGGGAAAGTGGATGTTTACTTTGATGATCGAATGGTGCCACATGTTTTTGCAGAAAATGAAAATGATTTGTTTTTTGTACAGGGTTATTTGCATGCAAAAAATAGGCTTTGGCAAATGGAATTGCAAACACATTTTGCAGCTGGCCGTTTGAGTGAAATTGTAGGCAAGGCCGCACTCAACCATGACCGTGAGTTTAGGCGTTTGGGGATGGTGTATGCGGCAGAACAATCGCTTAAGCAAATGGAACAAGACCAGGCAGCCAAGAAAATATGTGATGCCTACACAGCAGGTGTAAATGCTTACATTGCAGGTCTTACAAAAAGTAAACTTCCAATAGAATATAAATTATTGGGCTATCAACCAGAAGCATGGAGCAATTTAAAATCTGCGCTTTTTTTGAAGTACATGTCATATGATTTGGCTGGTCACCAATCGGATTTTGAAATGACAAATGCCAAAGCTTATTTTAAGCAATCTGATTTCGATTTGTTGTTTCCGATGTACCAAAAAATACTTGACCCCGTTATTCCCAGAGATGCTGTTTATCCCGTACAAACCATCTTTCCAACAAAGCCATCATCAGCCGATTCGTTATATTTTGGATTAAGGTCAGACACCGCAGCTGTTATGCCAACGAGCAAACCCAATAAAGCCAATGGCAGCAACAATTGGGCAGTGGCTGCATACAAAACAAAAAACGGAGCGCCAATTTTGTGTAATGATCCGCACCTTGGGTTGAAACTTCCATCTGTGTGGTATGAAATGCAATTGTCAACACCCAGCAACAATGTTTATGGGGTGAGTTTTCCTGGCGCACCGGGTGTTATGATTGGATTCAATGATCAATGTGCATTTGGCTTTACCAATGGAGGAAGAGATGTTTGTGATTTTTATGAAATTTCATTTAAAGACAAACAGAAATCGGCTTATTGGTTTGACAGTGTTTGGGTTAAAACATCACAAAGAATCGAGCGTATAAAAATTGCCGGAGAAAAAGATGTTATGGATACAGTGAGTTATACTGCCATAGGACCCGTGATGTATGATGATGCATTTGCAGGAAAATATGAGCATGCAAAAAAATCGTATGCAGTAAAATGGACGGCACATAACAATAGCAATGAAATGAAAATGTTTTATTTGCTCAATAAAGCCAAGCATTACAACGACTATACCGCTGCGATAAAATATTTGGAGACGCCTGGCCAAAACAGCATTTTTGCTTGTAAAAATGGCGATATCGCACTCACTGCCCAGGGCGGCTTTCCTGCAAAATGGAAAGGTCAAGGTGATTTTATTATGCCTGGATTTGACAGCAGTTATTTTTGGCAAGGCATGATTCCTGAACATGAAAAGTTGTTTCAATACAATCCCATTCGCGGCTTTGTAAGCAGTGCCAATCAAGCGCCTGCAGATTCTACGTATCCATATTATTTGGGTACAGGATATCCCAACACTAGAGGTTTGTACATCAATCGGAAGCTGAGCCAAATGGAACAAATTAGCATACAAGACATGATGAAGTTGCAAACAGACAACTATAATATTTTCGCTGAGATGTCGATGCCAATCATATTAAATAACGTAGCGCCATCGTTGTTAAATGCACAAGAGAAAACCTATTTGCAATTGTTGAAACAATGGAATTTCCAATCGACATACATCAGTTCGGCAGCAACCTTATTTGATTTGACATGGAAGAAAATATATGATACAATTTATGTGGATGAATATGCAGATGCCCCACAACATACGGCATGGCCAGAAAACAGCACCTTGCAAGAAGCATTGCTCTATGACTCGAGTTATGCGTTCATCGACAATCGCAATACAGCAGATACAGAATCTTTGAAAACCATTGTTACGGCTGCATTTAAGACGGCAGCATTGGAAGCGCGCAGATTGGAAATAGATGGAAAATTGGCTTGGGGAAAATTCAAAGACACGCACATCAGTCATTTATTAAAATTAGATGCATTCAGTAGGAATCATATACAGATTGGCGGTGGAGAAAACATCATCAATGCCACAACATCCAATCATGGTCCGAGTTGGCGCATGATAGTGAGTTTGACCCCAGAAACCGAAGCATATGGAATATATCCGGGCGGTCAAAGTGGGAATGCAGGTAGTTATTTTTATGATGATGCGATAGACAATTGGGCGGAAGGAAAGTACTATAAATTATGGATGATGACCAAAGCGGAGGAGAAAGACACTCGGATAAAATCTGTTCTTCATTTCAGGAAATAAATTAATAAAAATCGTAAACAGATGAAAAGTATAGTTTCAATTTTGTTAATGGCGCTTTTAAGCTTTGCGGCATGTTTATATTTTCCGTGGTGGAGTATTGCGGTGGTGTGTTTTGTGGTGGCCATTATGATTCCGCAGCGCGTTGGATATGCGTTCTTGAACGGATTTGTTTCTTTGTTTATATTGTGGTTTTCGATGAGCTCATGGTTTAGTTTTAACAACGATCATATATTGGCTCACCGCATGTCGTTGCTGTTGTTTCAAATCGACAATCCTTTATTACTCGTTATGTGCACCGCTTTAATAGGTGCTTTGGTTGGAGGATTTGCGGCTATGTCGGGAGCGCTGGTCAGACCATTAAAAAAATAAGTTTTGGTCAGTTGCCATTAAGTATTAAAAAATATCAAGATGAAAATATTTATCTGCAGCCTATGCTTGATGCTGTCTTTTTATTGGGGAAACGCGCAGAAAATTTCAGGTGTGATAAAGAACGAATCAGGTCAGTTGATATCGTATGCTTCAATTACTGTTAAAGGAACAACCAAAGGTGTAAGTGCCAATAACATTGCTGCCTTTTCCATCGCGCTACCTGCGGGGAAACATGTTTTGGTTTGTCAGCACATTGGCTATGCAACGCAAGAGAAATTGTTGAAAATCGTTGGAGATACTACAGTTGATTTTATTTTACAAGAACAGCGATTGATGTTGAAAGCAGTTGTTGTTACAAACACGGGTGAAAATCCAGCATATGCCATCATTCGACAAGCCATTAAAAAAAGAAGTTTTTACAACAATCAAGTGAAGAAGTTTCGTTGCGACGTATACAGTAAAGATGTGATTAAGCTTCGTAGTTTACCCGAGAAAATAATGGGTAAAAAGTTAGAATCGGAGGATAGGAAATCGATGGGTGTAGATTCCTCCGGAAACGGCATAATTTATTTATCAGAAGCAATGTCTAGTATTTCCCGTCAGTTGCCCAACGATTTCAAAATGACGGTAAAGAGCAGTAGGGTCAGTGGCAGCAACGGTTTTGGTTTTACATTCCCCACATTTATCAACATGTACGACAACAATGTAGACATTTTCAATGGGGGCAGTATTGCGGCCAGGGGTTTTGTTTCTCCAATAGCAGAAGGCGCGCTAAATTACTACAAGTATAAAATGCTGGGCTCGTATCAGGAAAATGGCAAAGTAATCAACACCATAAAGGTTACGCCTAAACGAAAATACGAACCGCTTTTTTCTGGCATTATAAATATTGTAGATGATGATTGGCGGATACACAGTTACGACCTCACTGCAACAAAAGAATCTCAATTGCAGGTGGTAGATACCGTTAAGATAACGCAGCTTTTTGTACCCGTTGAATATGATGTATGGACCATCAAAAATCAACTTATATATTTCAATGTAAAAATATTTGGCATTGATGCCGTAGGTAATTTTTTAACGGTGTACAGCAATTATGAATTGGATCCGCCTTTTGATAAAAAGTATTTCAACAAGGTGATGATCAAATACGACAGTGGTGTAGATAAAAAATCGAAAACTTTTTGGGATACCGTAAGGCCGGTGCCACTGGGTATAGAAGAAGTGAGAGATTATTCCTACAAAGACAGTTTGCTGAAAGTAGAGTTGGATTCAGCTTCAGTTAGAAACAACATCGACTCTTTAAAAAAACGACAAGGTAAATTGAAGCTGTTGTCATTTGTATATGGCGGCGTAAATCGCAGGCATTTCAGCAAACAACATCCTTTCAATTGGGGTGTGCGATCAATATTGTCGAGTTTTCAATACAATACAGCAGAAGGAATTTCTCTAGAGCTATCAGGATATGTAGACAAAAAAATCAATGATCGAATCAACATGAGGCTGCAGCCATATTTCAGATACGGATTCAGCAATACACATGTCAACAGTTGGCTGGATATGATGATACGTGTTGGAAAGCCAAAAGATGAAAATACATCAACATCTACCAGATTAAAAATATCGGGAGGGAAAACAATTGCCCAGTACAACGATGAAAATCCCATTGCTCCAATCGTAAACAGTTTTAGTACTTTAATGAATGGTAAGAACGAGATGAAAATATACGAAAAAATATTTACCAGCATTTCCATTGCAAAACGTCACGAAAACGGATTGAAGGTCAGTTTTAAAATGGCGTATGAAGATCGATTGCCCATTTACAACACCAGCACTTATACATTCGATAAAAAAGACAGCAGTCGCTTAACAGAAAATTTGCCAATTTGTAAAAATGTAACCTTGCCATTTGAGCGGCATCAAGCGGCGTTGTTGGATGTGACAATGAGCTTTAAACCTGGACAGCGATTTATAGAATTCCCAAATAGAAAAGTTGCAATTGGGTCAAAATATCCAACTTTTTTAATTCAATATACCAAAGGTGTTCAAGGCTTGTTGGGAAGTGATGTCAATTTTGATAAATGGAAGTTGGAGGTGTTTGATGACATGCAATTGAAACTGTT
>CAIQHJ010000250.1 GCA_903871575.1 uncultured Bacteroidota bacterium | reverse complement strand
GTTTTGGTTGTTGTTGGCATTTTCGTTGTTGCCACTGAGGAGTTGTACATTTTGAACGCGCATTCTCAATGTTGCAGCAGGTTGTCCTTCTTTGTTGCTGTATGCATCTGCTTCTGGAGAGCCTTCTGCGTAAACGGTACGACCCCTTGTTAGATATTGTGCAACGGTAGTGCGGTCTGTCCAATAAGCACATTCTACCCAAGTGGTTCTTTCTTTTTGGTTGCCTTGAGCATCTTTAAAACGTTCTGTGTGAGCGACGCTGAAGTTAATTACATTTTTTCCGTTGACTTCTTTTACGATGCAGTCTTTTCCGAGGTTTCCGATGATTTGTAATTTGATCATAATTGTGTTTTTTAATTGTTATCGATGTATCTAAATATATTTTGAAGTTATTGTGAAGTAAATGGAATAGCGATTTTTTGGGTTTACAGTTTTACACAATAAATGAACATTGGGGTTTGTTGTTTGTTGTTTGTTGTTTGTGGTTTGTTGTTTGTTGTTTGTTGTTTGGTGTTTGGTGTTTATTGTTTGGTGTTTGGTGTTTGGTGTTTGAAGCCCCCTTCCCCGACCCTTCCCCCGAAAGGTGAAGGGAGTGCAGTTTCATCTTGCATCTAGCATATCCAGCCTATCTAGCTTATCAAGCATCAAGCATCCAGCATCATGCATCCAGTATCAAGCATCCAGTATCAAGCATCCTGCATCCAGCATCCAGTATCAAGTATCAAGCATCCAGCATCCAACATCCAGCATTCCCCTATCCTCAATTCAATTTCTTTTTCAACGTGCTGACTTGATCTTGCAAATTGTTCACAAGATTGGCGAGTGAATTAACATCCCAACGCTGTTGTGTAGCCACTTTTCCTATAACGACCTGCGCTAGCCAAAGTTCTACAATGTCCTCCGCGTTGATTTGATAAGGTTGATAATTGGGATTGTCGCTCTCTAAAGTTATTTTGTTCTTTGCTTTGTTGTTTTTCTGAATGCGTTTGTATACAATACCCTCGTTCTTACTAACTACAATGTATGCTTGTCCGTTTTTGGTATCATCCAACGATTCTACTTTTTCGCCAACGATAATGCTACCACTTGGTGTAGGCAGCATACTATCACCAATGATTTCAAATGCGCGATAATGCCCGCCAGCCAACATGGGAAGCGTGAAAGTATTCAACTCATCTATAAATTCACTGTCGGCATAACTTGTCAAATAACCAGCAGCTGCTTTTACGGGAACAAAATGAATGAGGTTTCTTCCTGCGATTTCCGTTATTTTTTGCATCCGTCGCTTTTGAAGATAACTGCCCGTGGTAATGGATGCTGATAAATCTTTTAAAAGCAATTCATCCAACGACAATTTAAACATCTCGGCAATGATTTCTAATACTTCCAAACGCGGGTCGGCACGCTCTTCTTCATACGCGCCAATTAGCGAACGCTTGATATTTAATTTTTGCGCAAATTCTTCTTGCGTCCATCCTCGTAGCTTACGAAGGTATTTGAGGTTTAATCCAGCTTTTGACATAACTAAACTAATTTGATTAGCACAAATATACTAAACTTTTTAGTTTTACAAAATATTTTTTTATTTCTTCAAAAAAAAGAAAATCATTGCTTCCATTGCTGTGCTGTTTTGTACAATTTAAACTTCTCTTTATTTATGTTTTGCGAATCAACTAAATTTGCCCAAAATAAGTTGTATGCAAATCTCATTAATTCTACACAACCTCATCCGATGGGCTGTTTTGCTTTCGGGTGTTTGGGCTATTTTCAATGCCATCAACGGCTTGATCTCTAAGCGAACATTTTCAAAATCAGACAACCTAAGTAGTCTTTTGTTTATGATTTTCTGTGATATTCAATTGCTAATAGGCATATCGCTTTTTGTTTCCAATGCCTGGTTCGACAAAGTAAAAGAAGGCATGGGGGCTGTTATGAAAAACAATGTGGATCGATTTGTAATCATAGAACATGCATTGATAATGATCTTTGCCTGGGTGTTGGTTCATGTTGGAAAAACTGCAGTAAAAAAAGCTGAACCTCATGCAAAACATAAAAAAATGCTCATCTTTTTTGGCATCGCGATGTTGTTGATACTCGCTTCTATTCCATGGCCTTTTAGAACTGAAGTAGCACGTCCATTGTTTAGATGGTTTAACTAAAAAATTGTATATGGCTTCAAAAACAAAAGCAGAACCCATCATTTTAATTACCAATGATGACGACATCACTTCACCCGGCATTCGGAGTTTAGTAGAGGCCGTAAAAGGCTTAGGCAAAGTAGTGGTAGTGGCTCCCGACAAACCCCAAAGCGGAATGGGACATGCCATCACCATTGGCTCTCCCCTTCGGTTAAATCGTGTACAACTATTTGGCGATATCGAATCTTGGCAAACTTCCGGCACACCCGTAGATTGTGTAAAAATTGCTGTTGACAAAATCTTACACAGAAAACCAGATATCTGCATCAGCGGCATCAACCATGGAGCCAACCACTCTATCAATGTAATTTATAGCGGCACCATGTCGGCCGCAATGGAAGCATCAATTGAAGGCATTCCAAGCATAGGCTTTTCGTTGCTCGATTACCGTTATGAAGCCGATATGGAACCGGCCAAACACTTTGCAAGAAAAATTGTATCCTCCATTTTATCTCAAAAAAAAGTAGACAAGCACTTACTCTTAAATGTCAATATCCCTTCGGTACCTTTAAAAGAAATCAAAGGCATTAAGATTTGCAAACAAGCATACGCGAAATATGATGAAGATTTTGATGAGCGCATTGACCCTCATGGAAAAAAATATTATTGGCTAACCGGAGAGTTTAAAAACTTTGATAAAAGCAAAGACACCGATGTATGGGCACTTCAAAACAATTATGTAAGTGTTGTTCCCGTTCAATTTGACCTTACCAACTACACACTAAAGAAACAACTCGAAAAATCTAACTTATTCAAATGATAACAATTAAGGACGACATCAAAATAGGCATGGTACTGGGACTTATAGCGCCCATATTGGGGTTTCTGGTATTCAAATGGACCAAGTTTGGCATTTTCTCTATGAAGGAATTCTTTCAGTTTATTTATCTCGAACCCGGATTTAGAACATTATCTGCAGGAATGAGTCTATCCTTACTGGCCAACGCCTTGGTATTTACCGTCTGTATCAACACCAGAAAAGACAATATTGCCAAAGGCGTATTTGTAACCACCGCTGTTTACGGCCTAGCCATTCTGCTGATTAAAACCTTTGCATAAAAATCAGGTGATGTACTTATGGCAACTTCAAGCATCTAACGATTTCTTGATCAAATTAACGTGTGCTCACTTCTGATGCATCAAATTGAAAAATCTTCGCTCTGCATTTCAATTGTTTTTGGCTGTGAATAAAATGCTATTGTTGAAATGCAGC
The DNA here is from genome assembly GCA_903871575.1 of uncultured Bacteroidota bacterium. Lineage (GTDB taxonomy): Bacteria > Bacteroidota > Bacteroidia > Chitinophagales > Chitinophagaceae > Ferruginibacter. Next base: position 4,586 of record CAIQHJ010000250.1, on the reverse strand, counting down.
AGGGTAAGTAATTGCATATAACATCGAAACAAGCAAACATTTCTAAATCATTAACAGTGGCATAATAATTTATTGGCATTAACTTAACAGCGGAAATTCTAAAACGAGTGTAGGTTTGTGGAAGAAAAAATGATCAGTTAAGAATCTCTCATAAGCAGTTAGTTTTGGTAAAATCAGAGCCCCTATTCCTAGGGGCTCTTCTCAATTTTATATGTTGTTTAGATAGATTGTATGCATTGCCAATGCACTTTCATTGGGAATTTAGATTGCGTACCTTCAAGCTATTTTATCTTTTATAAATTTTCAATTATACTTATCTATCTTATTGTTTATCAAACAATCCTGAAACAAAATCATCTTTATCAAAAACCAACAAATCGGTGGCCTTTTCACCAACGCCAATAAACTTCACCGGAATTTTAAATTGGTCGGCAATGGCTAAAACCACCCCTCCCTTTGCCGTCCCATCAAGCTTTGTAATAGCCAAAGCAGAGACCTCTGTTGCAGCAGTAAAATGCCTTGCTTGCTCGAGCGCATTCTGACCTGTACTGCCATCTAACACCAACATCACTTCGTGTGGAGCGTCTGGCACCACTTTCTGTATTACGCGCTTAATTTTCGACAATTCATCCATTAAATGCGCTTTATTGTGTAAACGACCCGCTGTATCAATTAAAATGACATCTACATTTTTTGCTACCCCGCTAATGACGGTGTCGTACGCAACCGAAGCAGGATCGCTTCCCATCTCTTTTTTTACAATTTGCACATTTGTTCGCTCACTCCAAATGGTCAACTGATCTACAGCAGCTGCCCTAAATGTATCTGCTGCCCCCAGTAAAACCGATTTCCCTGCCATTGAAAAATTATGCGCCAACTTACCAATGGTCGTCGTTTTGCCAACACCATTAACACCAACTACCAAGATGATGTGCGGCTTGTGCCCTGTAGGCAATTCATAATGCTGGTACGATAAATCTTGTGGCGCATCAACAACAATCTTCTTTACTTCTTCTTTAATTATACCATTTAACTCGCTTGTATTCAGATATTTGTTTTCTTTTATTCGCTTCTCCAATCCTTCAATTATCTTCACTGTTGTGGCCAATCCAACGTCGGCACTCACCAATGCTTCCTCTATATCATCCAGCACATTTGCATCAACGGTACTTTTGCCCACAATCGCCTTGGCTATCTTCCCAAAGAAACCTTCTCTTGTTTTTTGCAGCCCCAAATCGAGTGACTCTTGCTGCTGTTTTTTTCCGAAAAGCTTGTCGAATAAACCCATGTCTGTATTTTTTTAAACAAAAGTATGGAAGGTTTCCCTATCCACTATGTCATTAAAAAAAATAAAGCCATTCTATACAGAACAGCTTTAAAAAATTTGTAATCAATGAAATATTATTGACCTAAGTAATCTTTGATTTTATCTTTATGAACCATTGCTTCTTTAAAAGTATAAGCGCCAGTTTTAGGACTGCGTAAAGTACGAATTACTTTAGTCCAGTTCTTTGCTTCTGCTGCTGCTTTTTGGTCTTTAGTCTTGATCGCGGTTTTAGCTGCTTTTGCCATTGTTGCTATTTTATGTGTTTTTAAAATTCGATAACTATCTCATTATCAAAATCAAAAACGGATTAACTATTTAATTTCTTTATGTACAGTAACTTTCTTTAAGATTGAATTGTACTTTTTCATTTCCATACGCTCTGGCGTATTTTTTTTGTTCTTGGTGGTGATATAACGACTTGTACCAGCTACACCTGTTGTTTTGTGCTCTGTACATTCCAATATAACCTGAACCCTGTTTCCTTTCTTTGCCATTTTATTATTTTTTAAAAACGCTTACTAAATTTTTTCTCCATTAGCGCGCAATTGCTTCACAACGCTATACAAACCATTTTTATTGATTGTTCTAATCGCTTCTGAAGAAACTTTAATGGTAATCCATTTATCTTCTTCCGCTAAAAAATAACGCTTGGTTTGCAAGTTTGGTAAAAACCTGCGTCTTGTTTTAATGTTGGAGTGAGAAACCTTGTTTCCTGTGATTGGTTTCTTTCCTGTCAATAGACATACTCTAGCCATGTTCCTGAATTTTGGACGGCAAAGGTAATGATTTAACTGAATAAATAAAGTTTCATTTAAACTATTTTTTTAAAAAAGTTTTACATGATACTTTTTGGGGCGTATTCTATGGCTTTTGGCTGGTTTTTTCTCAGCTGAGTTTTCTTTTAAATGCTGGCTGCAACACCCGAACCATTTGCAAGGTGATGGACAATAAAATTAATCCTACCCCCCAAAAAAAATGTTGAGAGAGCATCATATGTTCGTTAAAAATCAAAAAAGCCAGCAACACTCCGTATATCGGCTCCAAATTGTATGTCAAATTTGATGTAAATGCGCTGATTTTTTTTAACGCATTCAACTGTAACAAAAACGCAAATACAGTACAACACGCAGCCATGATCCACAACCATAGCCAATCATTTGTTGTAGGCGCATAGTAAGTTGGGGTGAAAAAATAAAAATACACCGGCAAAATGATTGTCAGCATCAACAATCCGCCTAAAAACTCATAAAACGTAAGTACTGCTGGTTCAAATTCATCTACAAGTTGTTTGTTGAAAATTGGGAAACACGCGCTTCCCAGCGCCGATATCAGTCCGAAGATAATGCCCGTTTTAAAATGAATGTGAAAACCAAAAATGATTAGAATCCCTATTACCGACAAGCTTCCCAATAAGAGTTCCACCCAGTTGATTTTTTTTCGCAAAATAATCGGCTCCAACAATGCAGAAAAAAAACCGGCTGCCGAAATACAAACTACAGCTATTGATGCATTGGCATATTTTACACTGGCATAAAATGTAACCCAATGCAAGGCAAGTATCAACCCCACCCATGCAATTTTCATGAACTGCTTGCGATTGATAGCTTGGTGTTTTTTTTGAAACTGCATCCATATTCCAATAATTAATACTGAAATCAACATCCTGTACCAAACAACCAGCCCTTCATTCAACCCAATTAATTTACCCAAAATTGCGGTAAACCCTGCTAAAAACACAGCCAAGTGCAACTGAAAAAACGCTTTTTTCATAGCCGTAAAGATAAACATCTTGGCAGGAACATCTACTATGGTTAAACGAATAAAACTAATTCGCAAGGAGCTTTCCAATTAAGATAAACATGAGTATATTTGCCCACCTATAATTTTAAGCATATGAATTTCAAAAGAGTGAACAACTTTACAGGCTGGGCCATTTGCCTTATTGCTTGTGCCGTGTATTTAATGACCATGGAAGCTACTGGTAGTTTGTGGGATTGTGGCGAATTTGCTTCCAGCGCCTACAAGCTTCAAATTCCCCACCCGCCTGGGGCTCCACTTTTTGTGTTGATTGGACGGATATTTATGATTCCTTTTGATCCTCAACATGCTGCAACCGGCGTAAACACCATGAGTGCGCTTGCCAGCGGATTTACCATACTTTTCTTGTTTTGGTCAATCACCCATTTTGCGCGTAAAATTGTTCAGAAAAATGATACTGAAATCAGTACAGCCAACACCATCGCCATCATGGCAGCTGGTATTGTTGGGGCATTAGCTTATACCTTCTCTGATTCTTTTTGGTACAGTGCCGTTGAAGGTGAAGTATATGCTTTGTCTTCGTTTTTTACCGCTGTGGTTTTTTGGGCAATGCTCAAATGGGAACAAGCCGTTACCGACGAACAAGCCTTAGGCATTAAAGGTCATTTTACCAAAGCCGACCGCTGGATTATCCTCATCTTCTATCTAATGGGTTTGTCTATAGGCGTCCATTTGTTAAACTTATTGACCATCCCAGCGATTGTTATTATTTATTATTACAAAAGATATAACGCAACAAATTGGGGCGTATTTATGGCCTTTATCATCGGTTGCATTATCACCGGCGTAGTTCAAAAAGCTGTAATTCAATGGAGCATCAAAGGTGCTGGCAATATGGATATTCTTTTTGTGAACGACTTCGGTCTTCCTTATTTTTCTGGCTTCGCCTTCTTCTTTGTTTTGTTGGCCGCACTTATTCTTTATGGGCTTCAAATAGCAAAAAAGAAAAATTGGAATTTCTTAAGACTCGGCTTGTGGAGCATTTCCTTCATGCTACTCGGTTTTTCTACTTATTTCACCACCATGGTGAGAAGCAGTGCAAACCCAAGTGTTGATATGTTTAATGTAGACAATCCGGTTTCATTGGTGGGTTATGTGAGCAGAGAGCAATATGGAGATTGGCCGATTATGTATGGACAAGATTTCACCGCTCAAATTGAAGATGCAAAAATTACTGATACTTACATCAAATCAAACGGCAAATACGAAAAAAATGGCCGCAAAGCAGAATACATTTATGCAGAAAAGGATAAACATTTCTTCCCTAGAATGTGGGACCAAAGCAACGACCAAGGTCACGCAGATTATTATGCCAGCTGGGCAGGTATTGGAAAAAATCAAGATGGTACTTATGAAAGAGACCCTACCATGTCTGAAAATATTGGCTTCTTCTTCGACTATCAGTTGAATTGGATGTACTGGAGATATTTTATGTGGAATT
>CAIQHJ010000249.1 GCA_903871575.1 uncultured Bacteroidota bacterium | reverse complement strand
GATGGCAACCCAAAACTTGCTGATTTATACGTTCACAAGCCCAATTTGGATGGAATAAAGCAAGCCATTGCAGATAAGAAAAATGCTGGTGTGGACAGAGCTTTGTTATGCAAAGTATTAAAAACCCAATATGAAGGATTGTCGATTTCTGAAAAGCTCAATCGCAATCTGAATGCGTTGGAAGATGAAAACACTTTCACCATTTGCACAGCCCATCAACCCAATATTTTTACGGGACATTTATATTTCATTTATAAAATTATTCATGCCATAAAAGTTGCGGATGAATTAAATGCAACCATTACAGCAGCTCATTTTGTACCGGTTTATTATATGGGTAGTGAAGATGCCGATTTGCAAGAACTGGGAGAAATATATATAGATGGCATCACCCATCATTGGCAAACCAATCAAACAGGCGCTGTTGGCAGAATGAAGATTGATGCCGCATTTATTTCATTGTTGGATAAAGTGTCGGGTAGGTTGAGTGTTGAACCATTTGGAGCGGAGGTTATTGGAATGGTACAATCCATATTTACAATGGGAAAAACCATTGAAGCGGCTACTTTTGAATTGGTGCATCAACTTTTTGATGAACATGGATTATTGGTGTTGCTGCCAGACAATGCTGATTTTAAAAAGTCATTTGCCCCAATCATCAAAGATGAATTGTTGGCGCATCAGTCATTTAAAATATTGTCGAACACGATTACTGCCTTTCCTCCCGAATACAACATTCAAACAAAAGGAAGGCCAATCAACCTGTTTTATTTGGATGGTGCAATGAGGGAAAGAATAGAATGGCAGAACGACCAATTTGAAGTGGTAAATACATCGATTCAGTTTACCCAAGCCGAAATTTTAGAAGCGCTGAATTTGTATCCCGAGCGATTTAGTCCCAATGTAGTGTTACGTCCGTTGTTTCAGGAATTAATTTTGCCCAATGTGGTGTTTATTGGTGGGGGTGGTGAGTTGGCTTATTGGTTGGAGCTTAAAAATATTTTCGTTCATCAGCAAATTCCGTATCCAGTATTGTTGCTTAGAAATTCATATGCAATTGTCAATCAGCACATCAGCCAATTAATGGAAAAGCTGTCATTAACGGCAGCCGATTTTTTTCTTTCGGAGGATGAGATCGTAAAGCATTTTCTTTCGAAACACAGTCCTGTTCCTTTGGCATTAACCAATGAAATTGCATCATTGATGGAGTTGTACAATCAAGTGAAAGCTGTGGTTGGACAAACAGATGCAACGTTGGTGCAGCATACAGCCGCATTATACGTTCAATCTAAAAAGAAATTGGAGGCGCTTGAAAAGAAAATGATGCGCGCTGCAAAACATAAATCATCCGCTTCGATTCGCCAAATACAAAAAATAAAAACCAGTTTATACCCCGAAGGGATTTTGCAAGAAAGGAAAGATAATTTCTTGTTTATGTATGCTCAATATGGTCCCAATTTTATTCAGCAATTGTATTTGCATGCAGGTGCTTTTCAACAAACCTTCAATGTGTTGCAAATGCCAGCATAAAAAAAAGGATTGCAACAATGCAATCCTTTTTCAATGCTAGTCAATTCTATTATTGTTTAAAATCAGCTTCAGTTACGCCTTCATTCACTTTAATGTCGGTCATGTTCATGCTGTATTCTTGTTCGCCAACAGTTTGGGTAATTAAGAACGGCAATGTATATGCGCCTACTTTTTTATAGTTGGAATAATCTACGGTGATGGTCATTTCTGTACCGCCTTGATCTGTTGTATTTTCATCACGCAACAACAAGCCCGTTTTGATGGAATAGTATTCGATAGAAACTTTTCCGCTTGGTTTGGTCACTTTCAATTTGTATGCATCTTCATCACCAACTTTACCGGTTCCAAGATAATTGGTTTGGTAATCTGCGGTGATGTAAAATACTTGTGGGATGATGGCTTTTTCATCTAAAGCTTCTTTTATTTCTTTTTCATCCATTTCTTTTTTCTGGCCCATTTGTGCTTGATATCCTTTTGTACCATCAAAAGCAGATTCCATAACTTTCATTTCTCCCATCTTCACTTCTGTATAATGCTTGTTTGGAGCCATTTTCATGTCGATTCCTTCAAAGCTTCTGCCCATCAATTCCATGGTAAATGTAGCCTTTACAGAATTGATTTTTTTCACTTCTTCTTTTCCGCCAATGGCTTTCAGGTAACCATCAACGATAGTAGCAGCTGAAACAGATTCTGTAGTTTTTTCTGATTCCTTCACATCAACCTCTTTAGGTTTTTCTACAACCGGATTTGCATATTTGTCGAACTTCTTAATGGGATAACCTAAGCGAGATAAATTTGGAAGAATTTTAGCACCATTACCTACAATAACTATTCTTGCATTGTTGGTGTTGAAATAATTTTTAGAAACCCTTTGAATATCTGCGATGGTTACTGCATTAATTTTTTGTAAGAATGTTTTGTAATAATCTTTAGGCAAGTTGTTGATGAGAATGTTTGACGCATAAGAAGCCGTTCTTTCTGGATCTTCCATACCCAAGGCAAAAGACCCATTGTATTTGGCTTTAGCATTGTCCAACTCTTCTTGCGTAATTTTTCCTTCTCTCATATTGGCCATCTCAGCAAGAATTTCTGCTACTGCGCTATCTGCTTTTTCGCTTCTTACTTGTGCGCTGCCAGAAAACT
>CAIQHJ010000248.1 GCA_903871575.1 uncultured Bacteroidota bacterium | reverse complement strand
CCGCCCAATGCAGATACCGGAATGTTGATGATGCCATTGAAAACGATACCGCCGGTTGTGGAGTTTCCTGAGCCCAAAAAGGTAAACTCAGCTGGCTCAAAAATTCCATTTTTATTGTAGTCAATCCAAACCCCAGCACTTTCAAAACCTCCATTATTTACGCGAACACTTATGTTGTTGCCAATTCCCGAAAATACATTTCCTGCCGCAACAGACCCTGTAAAATCACTGTATCCGTTGTTGATACATTCGGATGTTGTATTGTTGATACCACCGATTGTTACATTGATGATATCATCTAATGCGCTACAGCTTGTTGTTCCAGGCACACAATAACAAGTACTTACCGGAGACTGATTGACCAGTACGGGTGTTGAGTTTCCAACATTACCACTACAAGAAACAGCACATTGGAAATAAACATTTGCCGCAGATGGAGCAATGGCTAAATTTGAAAAACTGGTTGATAAGTTATTGGTTGTAGCGCCTGCAATGTTTGTCCATGGCCCAGTAGCCGACGTGGTAGAATACTGCCATTGATAAGAAATATTAGCGCCGCAGGTAGGATTTTGTAACGACAAAACAAAAGGAACAGACGCACAAATTGCACCAGCGGCGGTGCTTAACGTATTTCCTGGCGTTGGCGTTCCAACACATGCAGTTGTTGTATAATCAATTTGAAAAGGAATATCTTGAGGGCCACCATTATCGGTTAAATTAGCCCAAGTTGATGTAGAAATTATAAATTGTTTGGCATCATTACCCGGTTGAGTAGTTGTACCAACAACAGTGCTCGGTGGTGTGTTGGCAACTACAGGTGTTACAGAATTTCCAACGCTATATACTACCCAATATGTACCATTGGGTAATGCTCCAGCGAGGTTGGCTTCAACCTTCCAAACCTGACGATCGGTTAAGTTGGCCCCATTTGAAACACGATACAAACCAGCTGTGGTTGAAGCAGAAAATCGATTGGTTGTCAAATCACCTAAAACCAATGCCGGGCTACCAATTGAAGGATCGCCAGCATAAACCGCAACCTTCAAATCATTGAATGGAGAAGGCGTTGCAGCAGCTCCAGTTACATATGCATAAAACGTAAATTTTGTAACATTCCAAGGACCACAATTCACTGTGAAATTATCTGCAATTCTGTTGGTACCAGCAGTTGCTGTGTATCCAAAAGTGGCATTCCCTGTTTGAATTTCGCTCCATAAAAAACCAGCGGGCGCGATGGCTGTTGCACTGTTGATGGCACCAGTAGAAAGATTTCCATTGACGAATGTTTGCGCTTTGGTTTGCACCGAAAAACAAGTCAACATCATCAAAAAAATAAAGGACAACTTCTGTAAACTTTTGTTGATGGTTGTGGCGATTGATGATTCGTTTCTAGTGGAGGCGAAGTAAAATTTGATCATATGCAAAGCTTAAAAATTTTAAAAACAAATAAATTTTCGTTCAATTCAACATCTTTTTTTTGAATGATTTCAAAAAAGAGAATACACCCAACTTTGTAGGTTAATGAATCAGGAGTGGATTGGTAGCTTTATTAGGGACTAGAAATTTGTAATATGTGTTCACATTACGTAAAGTGAAATTACTCAATTTGTCGGAATTGTTAAATTAATTTTATCAAAAAGTCATCATTTTAAAAAAATCAATGATTTGTCCATTTTTGATGTCTAAAAATTAATGTTTTTGTAGGAAAGCAAAAGAATATTTAATCAGCTTTTACGATGTTTATGGTTTGGATTTTACCTGAAGGGTGTGTAATCTTTAACGCGTAAACGCCATTGGGAAGTATGCTGCCGGGTTGAATGGTGTGTATTGCATTCCCTGCCTTTTGATTGATATTGGTAGTAAGCAACAATTGTCCATCGTTGTTGTACAATTTTGCATTGTATTTGCCAGCCATTGCATGTACAAATGACAATTCAATAACATTATTTTTTATTGGATTAGGTGTTGCAGTAATTGAAGTGACCATGTTTGCTATCCAACATTTTGCGACATGGCTATATTGATGCTGCCCGTTTAATCCGATGCTTTTTATTCTGTAATAATTGTATCCTTTTATTGGATTTCGATCCAAAATAGCATAATTGCCGTTAACATTTCCCGCATTGTGGTTTGTTATCTTAGCGAAATGCACTCCATCTGTAGATTTCTCAATTTCATACTGTAAGATGTTCAACTCATTGGTTACCGTCCATGTCACTTCAATATCATTCAGTTTTTTATTGGCGGCTACGTCAACGAATGTTACGGGAACTGGTCGCATTTCTTTAAACACGATAAAGAATCTATTTCCTACTTTCGACAATGGGTCTGTGTTGATAACAAAATCATAGCTGTTTGTATCAGCCAAGTTTAAAACTAAATGTTGATTGGTATATCGATCAATTAGAATAGCACCCAAGATGGATGAAGCCATATTTTCTGGAATAATTTCCAATTGATAACTGCTGTTTCTTAAATTGCTGATTTGATAAAACAAGGTATCGTTGCTGTGGATGCTGTGTCTTGCATCTATGGAAAGGATTTTACCCTGGTTGTTGATGCCAATATTTTCACCAAAGTTGTTCAACTTCAATGCATCATTTGGATCCATTGCATTGTTGGATGAAGAATCGATGGCCAAAACATTGCCATCTAAAATTACACCTGCTGCATTATTCAAATTCAATCTCAACAAGGATTTCTCATCATTATTGGTATTTCTAAATACCGATTTGGTTCCATTCGTTTTCGACTTTTCGGTGAACCTAACGGTACCGCCTGCTGTAGAATATACAAAAAACGCCTGCCCCGATTGTATTTTTGAATTACCTATGGTCGTACTATAATTTGCGGTTCCACCAGGAATGGCTTTCCATGCATTGAAGCTGCTGATGGTTTGCCATGCACCAAGACCTGCACCTGTTTGCAATAATGGATCCCATACATAATAAGACACATCTAATCCGTTAGAGGTGAGTAGTAATTTTTGAAAGTCTATCGGTGATGCGTAGGGGTTACCAACAGATTGAAATTTGCCAGCAGGGATGGTTAATGTATATGCAGAATCTACCCCGCTGCCATAGTAAATTCTCCCAGTTGTTCTTAATGTTGTTGGCACTGCGGGTGCTGTTCCCGAGGTAACACTTCTATCCCCTCTTACAAAAAACATATACCCTTTTGGTTCGGTAATCGATTGATTGGTATTGGCAATGGCAACATAACTATTGGAAACGTTATCATACGTTTTCATGGTTCCACCCAATGGCGTATAAAAATCAAAACCCAAGGATGTTGTTGCATTAGATGATGCACTGGTTATGGTGGTGCCATATCCTGGTTTGGGATTAGATGAAACGGATGTTGCACCTTCTTGCCATGCTTGTTTTACGGTTTGTCCAAAAGTTGGTGCCGACAACAATTGCCATGATTTATTGTGCAAAGTTCCTGAAGGGATATACCGCTCAATTGTAAAACATCCGGTGTTGTTATAAACCAAATTTGCTGTTGAACTAATGGTATCAATTCTGGCAGTACCTAAAGCGGTAGACTTAATTGTTATGGTATCGTTGATGTTTACCGTAAATGCTTTGGTAATTTTCAAAACACCAGTGTCTGTTATTGCAAACTTTCGATCGAAGGTAACTGTACCCGCAGTCCTGTTGATTTCCAATGTATCCATTCTTGGAATGACACCTGTGGTTCCTCCAGGGAATGTTTGAGTTAAAGCTGCACTCGACGCGTTGATGACAATGGTTCCATCATTATTTAAAGTTCCATTATTGGTAACACTTCCTTTGATTTGCAGTTTAGCTCCATTTGCAATGGTGAGGGTGGCTCCTTGTGCAATTTCAAGATTCAAAACAGCAGCCGTTGCAGTTGTGATGATTGGATAATTGGCAAGGCCAGCTGGTATGAACGCTTGCTGTCCGGTACCCGGAACTGCGCCACACCAATTCCCAGCATTTGTCCAAGCTGTTGGAGCTGCAGATGCACCAGTCCAAATACTTTGGGTAGTTGGGGTAACCGTTACCGTTGCGGTATTGGTTGATGAAATTCCACAACTATTCGCATCCGTTAAAACAGAAATACTGTACACATTGCCACCAGTTGTTGTTGGTGCTACAGGAATAATTACAGGGCTGTTGGTTATGGTAAATGTTGTATCAAACACGTTGGCTCCATTCACACGGCGCAATGTGCAAGTCCAAGGACCAACGCCTGTTACTGCAATATTCAAATCCGTTACATTTCCTGCGCAGATTGTTGTTGTACCAGTTATAGTAGCTGATACGGTTGGCCGAACGGTAATGACAGAAGAATCTTTCACTGCGCATCCGTTGGGCGAGGTTGCGGTAGCAATGTATGTTGTGTTTGATGCGGGGTTTGCATACAATGTATCTTCATATGTGCCACTCACATAAGGAATGGTGGCTGCCGCATCTGTAAACAATCCGGCTACTGGTGTCCAAATAATAGGTGGTGTTGCATTTCCTTTGATCTCTATATTATCTATCGCCCACCAAAAATCTCGGTATGCAAAATATCTAAATCTTAAATACACACTATCTGGTTTATTATATGTATTTCCAGCGCCCCCAAATGGTGATGTTAATGCGGTTAAATCTACAGAGTCTCTTCTAAAACTATTGGTGGTACCAATGGGATTGATTGGAGCGGCTGCAGAATTTTGTTTGCTCCAAAGTATGTTCCAAGTTGTTGCATTGGGATTGGAACTTCTTTCTATGGATATCATTTCAGGGGTGGCTCCGTTTCCATCAAATGGTTGGTAATGATGCCAAAAATACAACTTCGCATTAGAGTATCCTGTGAGGTTGAGCTTGGGTAATTTTAACTGACTGGTTACAGATGTTAACGCCGCCTCACTATTTGTAAGAAAAAATCTTGAGCTGTCGTTGCTGCTGAATCTATTGGCATTCCAAACATAATTGTTGTTTCTGGCAGTCCATTTACCTGGTGAACCTGCCGGACTACAAACAGTATCCCATCCAACAGGAATAACCAAACTGGCATCATTAAATTTCTCAGAGAATATAGTGGTTTGAGGAACACTTGCACCGCTCGCGCCTAATTGCAATGGTATTCCTCCACATTTGATTACATTTCGTGGATTCAATGTTACTTGTGATGGTGCTTCTGTAACATTGATAACCTGTACCTGATCTGTTACACAACCGCCGGCCGATGCAGTAACTGTATATGTGGTTGTTACATTTGGCGAAACGGTGATGGAGTTGGCGGTAATGTTTCCTGGCATCCAATTGTACGAATAGGCCGCATTGGCGCTGGTTGCTGTTAGCGTTGTACTATTCCCGTTACAAATATTTGCATTGGATGTATTGATGGTAACTGCAGTTGGTGTGCTGATGGATGCTGTGACTGCGGCTCTAGGCACGGTACAACCGTTGGTAAATTTCCAATTGTAAAAACACATGAAATAGGATGCATTAAAGCCATTCCCGGTAATGCTGGCATCTGCAGAAGAATAAGGATAAACGGCTCCGGAAATATTTCTCATCAAACCGGTTCCTAAATTTCCTGCTTCTTCTGATTTAATATATAAGTAGTAGGCATTATCTGGGAGCAGAAAGAAATTCAATGGTACCGTTTGGGCTGTTGCGCCTCCAGAAACGTTTGAGAAAAAGCTGCTAGATGCCAATAAAGCATTGCTTGAATTGTACAGCTCGATGGTATACGCCAAATTGGATGAGGATGGGAATACATCAACCGACGCCAATGTGGTGGCGTTGAAAACATCAAAATACACCTCCCAAGGCGTTAACTGATAACTTTGTGAGCCACCCTGTGCAGTTGGAGTTAAAGGCCCGCAGGTGCTGCTGCTGCCAATAAAAGAAGGTTCGGCATAATATGTTTTTGTTGATGTCAAAAGCGGTGTAGTGTAACTGTTTCCAGATGCTATTGGTGCGCCACCTGTTGGATTCAAAAACCATTGAATGGTTGTACCTGCATTTGGGGTAGCCGATATCGTTAGTACACCGTTACCGCATCTCGAAGCAGGGGTAGTACTTGTAATTGTAGGATTCTTAACTGTTACAATAAATGTATTTGAATATCCAGCTACGCCAGCATTACATACAACTTTCAGTCTATAATAAGTGGTAACAAATATGGTTGGTGTATTCAAATTAGCCGGATTGGTTTCACCTGTAATGGCCGTCCAGTTTGTTGTTCCATCAAGTGAACTTTCCCATTGATACGTCATGCCCGTTCCTGTGGTAAAGCCTGTACATGATAATACCACTTGACCAGATACACAAAGAATAGAAGATGTTGCATTAGCAACCGTACCTCCCACACTACCCGCACAAGCAGGAGGTGTGAAATCATCGGCACCAATATCTGTAGGTGTTGCACGCACTGCCAAATCGTAATCTGTTGTAAT
>CAIQHJ010000247.1 GCA_903871575.1 uncultured Bacteroidota bacterium | reverse complement strand
TATTGCTTCGTGCATTTCTGCTTCGGTAATGGTATTTGGATCATCAAAGAATTTCTCCAATAATTTTTCATCATATTCTGCAACTGCTTCTACTAAATGTTGTCTCCACTCGTTTACTTCATCAATCATATCTTCTGGAATAGGAACTACTTTATAGGTCATGCCTTGTGTAGCATCATCCCAAACCATTCCTTGCATGGTAATCAAATCTACCACGCCTTTGAAGTTGTCTTCTGCACCAATTGGCAATTGCAAAGGAACAGCTTTAGCGCCCAACATTTCTTTAACTTGTTTTACCACGTTTAAGAAATCTGCACCACTGCGATCCATTTTGTTTACAAACCCAATACGTGGTACTTTATAACGATTAGCCTGACGCCAAACGGTTTCTGATTGAGGTTCTACACCTGATACTGCGCAAAACAATGCCAATAAACCATCCAATACACGAAGTGAACGTTCTACTTCCACAGTGAAATCCACGTGACCTGGCGTATCAATGATGTTGAATTTAAATTGTTTGGTATCTGGTCCTTTTACACCTTGAACAGTTGGGAAGTTCCAAAAACAAGTTGTTGCAGCAGAAGTAATGGTGATACCTCTTTCTTGTTCTTGTGCCATCCAGTCCATGGTTGCAGCACCTTCATGTACTTCACCTATTTTGTGATTCACCCCTGTGTAATACAAAATACGCTCAGTGGTTGTGGTTTTACCAGCATCAATGTGTGCGGCAATACCAAAGTTTCGTTGATAACGTAAATCTGCCATCTTTTTTTATTTTAATTTAATTGTTGTGTATTGAAAATGAAATTGATAATGTAAATAAACACGAGAACCCTATGCAAGAATCAAAGGAAATGATTCGGGTTCGATATGATGATTTATGCTCTCATGACGTGCTGAATCCTTCGTTAGAAATCGCGGCAACGAGTCCTTCAGCGCCGCAAAAATAGAACAAAATCTTTTAGCAGCAAAAGGATTGACAATTTTTTTATATTGCGGCCAATTCAATTTACAAGTAGTTTAATTAACTTTCGCCCAAAAAAAACGAGCATGTTTAAAAATATTTTGATTTCATTCTTTATTTCACTGATTGGTTTTACTGGATTGGCTCAAAATGACTCTACGCCCCCTCCTCCAACCTTCATTTACCACAAAGACTTCAAACCCATTTTTGATAGCACCCAGGACGCCGGAAGCAGCTTATATTATCAAAAATTACTCATCCGTTTTTTAAATAACGACAGTGCGCTTAGTAAAAAAGAAACTTTAGCACTCATGATTGGGTTTACCGAAAATCCATCATACAAGCCCTTAGAGGATATGGAAAAAGAAACCGAAATTTATGATCTCAACAACAACGGCGAGTTTGCAGACGCCATACATCAATCAAGGTCATTTCTTCAAAAACATCCACTGAGTTTGTTGGTGCTTAGGGAATGTTCTTATGCCTATCAAAAAGTAAGCAAGCGAATGGCCAATGACATGATTTTTGACAGCTCCATCTTGTATAATGATAGTGCCAAATATTTCATGGATTTGAACGACAAAATAATGGAAGCGATGATTTTCAGCGGAAAAGGCAGATCCCCTGAAGCTCCGATTTTCTCATTGGGTTTGGCCGATGGCGAATATTTTATTCCAAATGTTGGCTATCAAATTGAAAAGAAGGATACCGAATGGAACAGATATGGACATTTCTTGGAGGTTGTGACTGCTATTGACAACCTAACACCAAAGAAATTTTACTTTGTTATTCAACATGCCAAATTGAAAATTGATGATGACCAAGCTAATGAACAAGTAGGCAAGAAAAAGAAAAAATCATCTTCCAAAAAGGAAAAGAAAAAATCTGCCAGCAAAAAAATCAATTCCATAGAACCTGTAGAGAAAATTGAGCGTCCGGCCACTGCTTCAGATTCTACCCAAACAATGCCCAATATAGTTGTTCCAATAGATTCAACAACCAGCATTAAAACGCCTTGATGATTACCATTCAATGAAATAAATCAATTTCCAAGGACCTTTAATTCCGTAGGTTACGTTAAGGTTGGCAACTTCAATAGGGGAAGTTAATTCCAGTTCTATTTCACCATCGAGTTGATTTATTTTTAATTGCTGAAAGGGCTTTTGATACAATTTAACATCGCCCAACATCCGAGTATTTTGCCAAAAAGCATGGTTAGACTTTTCGCTGTAAGTGAGTTCGAAACTATTTCCAATACCATCTTTGTCGGTATCAAACCATTCAAAATGTCGATAAATTGGATAGGTGTCGCCGGGATAAGCAACATTTACATAGCTTGTGGAAAGATCTGCTGTGATTTTCTTTGGTCTTCGACCTTTGTTGTGCGGTATTTTTATTTTCCCCCAACTTTTAAGCGTATCGGCAGTTGCCATTCCTTCGATGTTTTCATTGTTCAAATCGGTTTCAATTCTTAACGGAATAATTGTAGTTGATGTGTTGGATGAACGCTGTACACTTGAGTCTGGAGATATTTTTAAAAAAAAATCGCCGTCCGACCAAATGACAGAATCTATCGAACCAATGGCGTTGATTCCTGTTCCTAACAATATTTGAAAGCTATTGTCTGAATTTATTTTTAATGTTTGCTTTTCCACATACAATGCTGTGCCATCAGCTGAATGGTGCAAAATGCTGCATGTGTAAAGTCCCTTTATATCTGCTGAAATGCCCTGGGTACTCAACTTCCCAGAAACTTCAATAGGTTGAGCGTTGGCAACCACTGATGATAAAACTGCGATAATCATCAATCCAACTCTAGCAATTAATTTCAAAGTTTTTTTTCCAACGAATTTACATCGTAATAACAGAAAACAGCAAATTGTGGTATAAAAAATGACAACTAACAACATTGGAGTTGTCATTAAAATTGGATTACGAAAAAGACTTGACAAGGCTAATATAGACTACCCTTCCATCTGCAGGCAAAGCTCCTGGACCAGGCAATCCGCCAGTTCTTCTAGTAAAATATTTACGTCCAGTTAGATTGTTGATCCCTGACTTTATTTTAAATAATTTTCCCAATCGATATTCTGTATTTAAATCCATGATTGCATAAGCAGGCAATTTACCAACCTGAGCATTGGTTGAAGGCAAGACGGTATTGGTTGCATCACTGAAACAAAAACCAGTATAGCTGTATTGATAGCCAACACCCCAATGGCCGTAATTTATTTGAAATCCTGTACGAGCGATATGTTGTGGGGCATTTTCTACCCTTTTATTTTGAAGCGATGAATCTTTTATATTTTTTGAGTAGCGGGATTCGTTGAATGCATAAGTCAAGTATATGTTTAAGTCAAGTATATGTTTATTGCATTTTATTTTTTTTCGCCATTCTACATAAGCTTCTAATCCTGCACTATAACTGTCGCCTATGTTTGTTAGAAATCGGTAGGAATTGTTGTCTTTTTTTAGAAGTAATGAACCAATTTTATCTGCGTATCGGATATAATAAAGACTGACATCGTAAGTAAAATTGTTTTTCCATTTGCTTCTGCACCCCATATCAACAACATACCCTTTAGTGTTGGAAAGTGAGGAATCAATGATGTCTGTGCCAGGAGGCGAAAGCAAGTGAGAGAACAATACGGGTCGATAGCATTGCGTAACACTTCCATATAGCTCTTTTGTTTTCGAAAGGTGATATTCAAAGCCTGCACCTAATAACAGAAAATTGGTATTTTTTTGCTGCGGTACGAGTAGCACTTCATTTCCAGAACTAAACCCATTTCTGCCGGAAGCTGCTACTTTAATGGATTCATATCTAGCACCAATTGTTAAAAGCCATTGCTCATTTAATCTAAATAAATTTTCAGAAAAAACAGCTACATTCTTTGAATTGAAATCAATGTCTTTATTGAAATCGCCCTGGATGCTTACATCATAGTCATGTCCTGTGCTTCCTTTTCCTTCAGCCAATCTATTGGTATATCCATTAAAATATCGAAATCCTAATACAGCAACATGTTTCCTAACGCCCGATCCATAAACCTTTTTCCATTTGCTTTCCAATTGAAAATGCTCATATCTGTCTTTTTGTACAGTTCTGTTGGCATATTTCCCAGATACCGCATTAACCGTATCTGGTATATTTATTGGCTGATTATAGAGAACGCTGTTTCTTTTGCTGAAATTTCCAGACAATTTAGTTTCCCATGTGAAAGTACTGTCTTGCTGATAACTGAAAGTGACGCCAGGTACAAGCCAATTAATACCCATCCAGTTTCTAGACCTGAAACTTTGTTTTGGGTTGCTTCGGAGTTGGCTATCCAAAAGGCCTCCGGGTTGTTGACTGAGTAAATCAAAACTGGTTAATTCTGGAGCGATGGTAATGCGGGAAGATACTTGAAAAGCAATGGCAGCATAAAAAGTGTTGTTTCTTAACATTGAATTTTCTCTCCAGCCCATGCCATTTTTATGATTAAAGAAAACATAACCATTGTGTTTCTTTGCATGAAATCCAATACCAGTAAATGAATTAAACAAGCGCGCTGTGCTATATGAATTTTCAAATTCAAAACCAATTGGGTGTCTTAGTTCGGCACTGTTCTTCAGTTTATAATTGATGAGCCCACCGAATTGCGGCCCATATTGTAAAGCGGCAGTTCCTCTGGTGATTTCAATTTCATGTATGGCAGTTGTAGGTGGGTTATAATAGGCTTCGGGATAACCGTAAGGATCAGCGGCAATATCAAATCCATTTTGTCGCATGTTAAATTCCCAACTGCGATTGGGGCTCATCCCTCTTGTAGCTATGCCTGGCTGAACGCCTCCAGCATCACTTTCCCATATGTGAATACCTGGTACTCTCGACAACAATTCCCGCATGTTATTGGAGCTCTTATTGCCATTTGATTGATTAACATTGATCAATGTATTTTTCTTGCCTGCAAAAATCATTGTCCCATATACCTCCGGGATAAATTTCACACCAAATTCATTTGTCGTATATACTTTAACGCTAGGAAGGGTATTGTGATGAGACAAGCTATCTTCTGTTTCCTTCAATTGCTGTGCAAACACATCCGTCATGTTATACATCAACATACAACAACAAAACCATTTTTTCATCCTCATTTTATTTTGGATGCAAAAGAAACAAACAATACCACAATGTTTTTACGAATTAAGAAACACCTGTTTACGATTTGGGAAATAAAAAATGCCAATCTGTGGGAGTGGCATTTTAATTTCATTATTTCTGTAAACTAAACTCTAAAGTGAGCGAATGCCTTGTTGGCTTCAGCCATACGATGTGTATCTTCTTTCTTTTTGAATGAAGCGCCTTCACCTTTGCTAGCTGCAACGATTTCGTTAGCTAATTTATCAGCCATGCTGCGACCATTTCTTTCGCGGCTATAACGAACCATCCATTTGATACTCAAAGAGATTTTTCTATCAGGGCGAACTTCAGAAGGAATTTGAAAAGTTGCACCACCAATACGACGGCTACGAACTTCCACCCCTGGAGTGATGTTAGCCAACGCTTTTTTCCAAACTTCATAGCCATCTTCTCCGGTAATTTTAGCTACCTTTTCTAGAGAATCGTAAAAAATGTTGAATGCTCCACTTTTTTTACCTTGCCACATCAAATTGTTTACAAATCTTGTAACCAATTTATCATTGAATTTTGGATCTGGTGCTAATGGAATCTTTTTCGGTTGTGTCTTACGCATTGTTTTTATTTTTCGTCAACGAATTGACTTCCTATTTTATAAATTATTTTTTTGCTTTTTTAGTACCGTATTTACTACGACTTTGTTTACGATCTTTTACACCAGCAGTATCTAAGCTACCACGAACGATGTGATATCTTACACCTGGTAAATCTTTAACCCTGCCTCCACGTATCAATACGATAG
>CAIQHJ010000246.1 GCA_903871575.1 uncultured Bacteroidota bacterium | reverse complement strand
TTCAACTCCTGCACAACAAATGCCAAGTATTTGTCTGACATCACTTCGCCACTAAATATCATATTCCCATTTGGCCTTTTAGCAGAATCCAATAATTGTTGACGAAAGGAAAGTGGCAATTGGTTGAATGGCTTCTGTGGCGTAAACTCAATATGCCTGTTTTTTCCTCCATTATAAATGCCAACTACGATACACTCGTTGATTCTTTTTTGAGCGATTAATGCCGAGACCGTTTCGTCAACGCCCCATTCTTGCTTGTTCCAGGTGATGCTGCTATCAAACAACATCTGTCCATCATTCATATACAAGACTGCATATTTTTTATGTGTGCTGTAGTTTTCGGGCAACCATACATCAATATTTCTAGGCGTTACATAATTTGAATGGAAGTTTTGTATCTGCACAATTTTACCACTATGCACCACCGGTAGTTGTGCAAAAATGGGAAATGAAAATGCCAATATAAAACTGATTGTGATTATCTTTTTCATGAATGGATGATGCTTTTATATGACTGATTTTGGTTGTGATTGTGTCTGCAAGAAATTCCGATATTGTATTCTTTGTATCACGAAAGTTAAGTAAATTTATCATCTCACCTTTTAATACATGAATTCAAATTTACAACATGAATACATCCGAGATTAAGTTTCTCTCCGGCCCACAAAGCCGATGGAAAGAGTTTAAGTTTACATTTGAAGTACTAACAGAGTTTATCAAAGGTTTTCGAAAATTGCATTTTCTTGGCCCGTGTGTAACGGTTTTTGGCTCAGCACGTTTCGACGAAAACCATGCATATTATAAAATGGCCCGAGCTTTATCTGCTGAAATTGCTAAAATGGGATTTACCATCCTCACCGGCGGTGGTCCTGGAATCATGGAGGCTGCCAATCGTGGCGCAAAAGATGTGGGTGGTAGGAGTGTGGGTTGCAATATCGTGCTGCCTTTCGAACAACATGAAAATCCGTATCTCGATAAATCTGTAAACATCAAATTCTTCTTCGTTAGAAAAACATTGCTCATCAAATATTCTTATGCTTTTGTGGTGATGCCCGGCGGTTTTGGTACCATGGACGAATATTTCGAAGCACTCACGTTGATTCAAACCAAAATGCTGGAAGGATTTCCAATTGTTGTTTTTGATAAAGGTTTTCATGAGCAACTGATGAATCATATTCATCAAATGAATGACAAAGGAACCATCTCGCCAGCAGACTTACATTTGTGTTTGTTCACCGATTCTATTCCAGATGCCATACAACACATTGAAGTCAACGCCATTTCAAAATTTGGATTGAAACACGAAACAAATAGAAAAGCTAAATGGTGGTTGCTGGAAAAATAAGCCGCCTACATCCACTTGATTTTAATGAGCCAAGAAATTTAGTTAAACTTTTTAACCGTCCTTTTGTTTTGAAGGAAACGAATGATACATCTCGAAGTTATTTAAACCGATAATTTATGCGCATACTAGATCAAATTGCAACCTATTTATACCTTAAGAAGAAAGATCCCAACGCCAAAATTACACCATGGATGAAATACATGCATGGCATCAACCGCTTGTCTATTTTGCTATTTATTTTTGCGATGATGGTAATCTTGTTTCGTATACTAACGAAGTGATGGGTTATCGAAGATTTTTACAAATAATGGCTGCCGCATTGGCCGAAGCATTTCCACCCAACTGCAACATTTCGTGCAACGCCTGATAGTCTTTTTGGATTGCTGCTTTTTTATTTTCATCATGTAAAATCAAGTCCAGTTCCTGGGCAATGTTTTCTGCAGTTAATTCATCCTGAATCAATTCTTTCACTACAGCCTTGTCCATAATTAAATTTACCAACCCAATAAATTTTATGGTAATTAATCGCTTTGCAATTTGATATGAAATAGCACTTCCCTTGTAACAGATGATTTCTGGAACGCCAAACAAGGCTGTTTCTAAGGTTGCCGTTCCACTGGTTACCAATGCGGCTTTGGCATGCATGAGCAATTCATATGTTCTATTAGAAACCGTTTCAACATTCTGGTAAGCAGCCATTAGCGGATGATAAAATTCTTCTGCCACACCAGGCGCCTTGGCCACCACAAAATGATATGTTGGAAATTGTTTGGCCACCTCCAACATTATCGGCAGCTTGGTTAGGATTTCCTGTTTACGACTGCCAGGCAAAACTGATATAATTCGTTTGTCTTTCCATGCCTCGTTTTTTGTAGGATGCATTCTTTTATAAGCATCAATTACTTCCACCAAAGGATGTCCAACATAGGCTACGTCGTAATTCCATTTTTGGTAAAATGCCTTTTCAAATGGTAGAATCACCAACATTTGATCAACATATTTTTTTATGGATTTCACCCGATTTTCTTTCCATGCCCAAACCTGTGGAGAAATATAATAAACCACCTTGTAGCCTTTCTCGGCAGCCCATTTTGCTATGCGCAAATTAAATCCAGGATAATCGATCAAAATCAACACATCGGGTTGAAATGCGGTGATGTCCTTTTTACAAAAAGCAATATTTTTAACAATGGTAGATAGATTTTTTACCACCTCAATAAAACCCATAAATGCTAAATCTCGGTAATGTTTTACTACAGTTGCACCTTTGTTGGCCATCAAATCGCCACCCCAACAGTGGATGTTGGCAGCCCCATCAAGCTTATTGATTTCATGTATCAAATTTGATCCATGTAAATCGCCACTGGCTTCTCCTGCAATAATGTAATATTTCATTTTTAAAATTTAACGAGCAATTGCCATCACCATTGAGCATGCAAATTAATCTATTGTGTCGATTTTAGTCGATGTTTTCATCAGTCATTCAGAACAATAACGCCACACATCCACTTCCAAAAAAAATCAATAAGAAAGTATTAAAATTCAATGCTGATGCATTAACTTGTCATAAGCTTCACCCATTGATGCTATTTCTCCTAAGGCATAAAGCGGCTATATGCATTTCAAAAAACTACTTTTCTTAATCGCTTGCTTTCTTTTTTTCTTGTCTGCTTGCAAGGACAAAAAAAAACATTGGGTTGATACCACGGCATTAAACAATACTTCCGAATTGAATATTGGGGTAACAAAAAATATCAAAGCATATTTATCCTATGCAACAGCCAATCAACATCGATTATTAGACAGTACAGTATTGGCCTACGAACCTGTTGTGGACTACTTCTACGACCAATTGAATTATCTGCCCGTTTGGTCTGATACAGGTTTGTTTAAACCCATTGCCTATCAATTCAAATCATATTTAGATACCTGTCTTTCGGATGGGTTACTGAAAACAGATTATCACCATCAAGTATTGGTTGATTGTTTTGATCGGGTGAAAAATGATTCGACTTCAAAAAAAAATGACTCCCTTTGGGCATATGTCGATGTTCTTTTAACTGATGCTTTTATGCATTTGATCAAAGATTGTAAACAAGGCAGATTGGTGCCAGACAGTCTCTCGTATTCAAATGATATCAATCGTTATGATTCTTTTTTTGTGATGCATTTAGAATCATTCATGGCAAAAAAAAACATAAATGCACTTGTGCATGCACTTGAGCCAAAATTGTCACAATACCAGCTCTTAAAGCAATTGTTGCCCGCTTTTGTCGACAGTATGGATACCCGCAATTATACAGTTATTGATCAACTTATTTCTAAAGACAGCATCACCGATAGTTTGAAATTGGTGCGTCAAATGGCTAACCGATTATTCGAAGCAGGATTTGAAAATATAGATACAACGACAGCCATCGACTCCTTGCGGTTGGCGAAATACATTCTCGGTTATCAGCTTAAAAACAAATTGTATGCAGATGGAAAAATTTCGATAGGCTTGGTGAATCACCTCAATCTTACCGACAAAGAAAAATTTAAGCGAATTTTGGTTTCGTTGGATAAATACAAATCGCTGCCAGACTCCATTGCCAGTCACCTAATATGGGTAAACATTCCTGCATATAAACTCACCTACACAGAAGCAGATAGCATTTTGTTGGTCTCTAAAATCATCTGCGGAAAACCTGCCACTCAAACCCCAACACTCATGAGTGCTATACACGAAATTGTTACGTATCCTACTTGGACAGTTCCCATGAGCATCATCAAAAAAGAAATGCTGCCAGGTCTCAAAAAAAGTCCAGCGTATTTGTCTAAAAAAGGCTTGAAATTATACGACCAAGCCGGAAAAAACATCGATCCTGCCACCATCAATTGGACGAAATACAACAAGGGAATTCCTTATAAAATTCGTCAGGATGCAGGTGAAAGAAATGCATTGGGTATCATCAAATTTAATTTCAAGAATCCCTTTGATGTGTATTTACACGATACCAACCAACGATATTTTTTCAACAACAGTATGCGCGCATTGAGTCATGGTTGTGTGCGCGTGCAGGAATGGCAAGCATTAGCCGCTTGTATAGCAAAGCACGATAGTACATACGCAGAACCCAACGACTCCATTTTTTATAATATCGATTCCATCAACAATTGGATTGCCAATAAAGAAAAGCACCGCATCCCTGTAAAAAACAAGGTTGAATTATATATTCAGTACATTACATGCGAAGCAGAAAACAACAAGATTCGCTTTTTCAATGACGTTTACGACATCGATAAAAAGTTAACTGCACAATATTTTAGTCATCTTTAACATCAACACATGGCACTTCAAAAAATCTATAAAAGCATTTGCAGTTGGGGATTGTGTTGTATTTTATTGCTATGTACATCAAGCATTGGAATAGCCCAAAATGACACCACAACCAAACGTTCAAAATCACAACAATCAAAAAAGAAAAAACTCTTTTACGGAACGGCAAGTTTTTATAATGATAAATTCAATGGTAAAAGAACAGCCAACGGAGAGGTGTTCAATCAAAAAAAAATGACCGCAGCCTGTAATAAACTGCCATTAGGAACTTGGGTTAAAGTAACCAATTTGCAAAACAATAAGGTGGTGGAGGTAAAAATAAATGACCGGCTACACAAAAAAATGAATCGACTGATTGATTTGAGCAAGATCGCAGCAAAAAAATTAAATTTTATTTCTAAAGGGATAACCAGGGTAAAAGTAGAAGTGATTACACCCAAAAAAACAAAAAAGATCAATGTCAAAAAGAAACGCCGCAAATAGCGCCTATTGATATTCGTATTGAATTTTCCCCATCAAATCACCATCCTTTGAAAATACCCGCTCTGTCGTTCTTAGTCCATTTTCATACACATATTTCCAAACTATAAAATTATTGCTGCCCGGTTCGGTATTGGTCATTTGGGTTATCAAACCTGCGGCATTGTATTCAAAAATATAATCTGCCACTAGTTTTTCTTTGTAGTCAACGGCATGCACCACATCTGTTAGTCTATTTTGTTCGTCGTAGTAATAATAATAAGTGGTAGATGTTTTATCGTCTTTTTCTACAGCTACATTTTGGTGTTCATCTAAAGAAAATGCCACAAAAAATGTATCTACATCATTTTTGATGCGCATCATGCTTTGCAAATTGTTTGCTGCATCATATTCATATTGATGTTCCTCTTTGATGGCATTAACAAAATCATCATCGGAAGATTTAGAGAAAAAAGTTGTTTTAATCAGTTGTTGGTTGTTGTTGTATTCATAATAAGAATTGCTAACCACAAATTCAGAGCTGTCGTAAGAGCGAATCAAAAGACCTGCAGCATTGAAGTAAGATTCTAGCAGCGATTGGTTAGACATATCTGTTCTGGTGTATAAAGCTGATTTCGTATAGTTTTTATTGATCTTTTTTTCACAGAAAAAATTTTCGGACGCAATGCCATTGGGTTCAAAACTTTTTATTTTGATGAGATGTTTAGCAGATTGTTTATAGTCTGCAAGGTCTCGGGCAGCTTGTTTGATGGTGATGATGTCTTTGTAAAAATATTGCGCATGCAACATGGGCATTTGTATGAACAGCAACATTAAAACAGCAATGATAATTTTCATGATAATCTATTTGAAATGGGTACAAATGTAGGATGTAATTCAACTTCCCTGCTACATAACAACAAACTTTATTATTTTTATACATTATAGCACCTTCCACCTTAGGAAATTCAAATTCATTAAAACATGGATCAAGACAACAACACGTTTTCGAGACTGCTGAAGATCATGGACGAGCTGAGAGAAAAATGTCCTTGGGACAAGAAGCAAACCATCGAAACACTGCGTCACCTTACCATTGAAGAAACCTATGAGTTGGTGGATGCCATTTCTGAAAAAGACTGGCAAGGAATAAAAGAAGAGCTTGGTGATTTGATGCTGCATTTGGTTTTTTATGCTAAAATAGGAGCAGAGCAACAACAATTCGATATCAATGATGTGATCAATACCGTTTGCGATAAACTGATTTCCAGACATCCACACATCTACAGCGATGTACAGGTAAAAGATGAGGAGGAAGTGAAGCAAAACTGGGAAAAGCTAAAATTGAAAGAAGGGAAAACTTCTGTTTTGCAGGGTGTGCCCAAATCTTTGCCCGCCTTGGTAAAAGCCATTCGATTGCAAGAAAAATCGAAACAGGTTGGGTTTGAATGGGATAATGCTACACAAGTTTGGGATAAAGTAGAGGAGGAGATTGCCGAATTAAAAGAAGCCATCACAACAGGCAATGCACAACATATTGAAGAGGAATTTGGCGATGTGCTATTTTCTTTCGTGAATTATGCAAGATTTTTGTCGGTAGATGCAGAGCATGCGTTAGAAAGTACCAATAAAAAATTCATAAAAAGATTTACACAAATGGAGGAGGCCGCTGCAAAAGAAAACAAGTTTTTACACGACATGTCGCTCGTTGAAATGGATCAGCTATGGAATCAAATAAAAGCAAATCAACATTAATTTGAACAAGATCCGAACCATAAAAAAATACCTCTATCAAAAAATTTATTTGTTGATTATTGCAGCATGGCTGCTCACGCTTTCTTTTATCATTGACAACTACTGGTCGTCGGCTTCTTCTTTACATTCTGTTCAGGTAAAAATTTCATCTTACTTACACAAACAACAATCCGAATTGAATGATTTGCTGCAAAATCGGACGACCATCGATAAGATTGCAACGCAGAAATACGATGAAACACTCATGCAGGAGTTTGCACAAAAAAAGTATTTCTTGTTTTTTTATACCGCCTCAGATGCTGGTGCCGACAATTTGATTTGGTGGAATACACAAAAAATTGTGCCCTTGCCTTTTATGCAGTACGGTGTAAAAACATTGGGATTTGTGAAAATGAACAATGGCTATTATGTATGGGAAAGAAAAGAAATCAATCACCTCAAAATAATTTCTTTGATACCCATCAAATGGGATTATTATATCGTGAATGAATATTTGCAGAATGATTTTGTGATGAATGAAAATATTGCTCAGTTTTATGAATTAACCAACAAGCCCGATCGTGCGCAGTTGGTGAGCAGTTTGAATGGGAAGCCGCTTTTTTATGTGTATGAAAAACGCAGTGCTGTTGTCAAAAAAAGCAATCCAATTGCCATTGCGCTTCAACTGCTTTCGATCATTTCCATTTTTTTGTACATCCATTTTGTCGTTACTTTTATTTTTAAAAAACAGCGATTTTCCTGGGGCCTTTGTATGCTCATCTTTTTGACATTGTCTATTAGAGTTGCGAGTTATTATTTCAATATACCATTCAATACCCGCCAATTTGAGCTGTTTAATCCAACAATTTTCTCCTCTGGTCCCATCATGAAGTCACTGGGAGACTTGTTCATCAACGCCGTACTTTTTTTATGGATGGTGTTGTTGATACGCGCAGAAATATTATCCAATAAACACACAATTGTTATTCGCAGTAGATTTTCAAAATGGCTGGTGTTGCTCTTAGCAGGTTTGTTGTTGATCGCCACAACGTTTATCATCGGAAATGTAGTGAGGGCTTTGGTCGTAGATTCTCAAATATCTTTTGATGTAACCAATTTCTTTACGTTAACTCAATATAGCATCATGGGATTTGTGATGCTTTGCATCTTGGCCATCGGTTTTGTATTTGTTTTTCAAACAGTTTTTGCAATTCTTCATCCACTTTGGAAAGAGGTACATTATTTTATTTTATTAACCGTTGCCATTGAAGGACTATTATACCTCACATTTAATATCGGCAATATCAAAGACGGATTTGAAATTTATATGCTGCTGTGGTTGATTGTGGTTATTGCATTGTTTCATATCAAAGTCAATAAGTTATTGTCAGAAACCATTGTTTCTTCGAAGATAGTATTGTGGATGGTCTTGCTCTCCTTGTCCATCAGTGCCATTGTTTTGATCGAGAACAATAAAAAGGAATTGAGCAACAGAATGCATTATGCAGAAATACTGGCATTGAAATCTGATCCGGCAAATGAGACCTTGATCAATAGCATGCTCACCAATTTCAGACAGGATTTTTTGGCAGACAATTTTTCTAGATTTTTAAATCAGGCTTCCAACACAGCGCTTAAAGACAGTTTGATAAATGGCAACACCAGCGGATATACGAATAAATTTGACACACATATTTATACCTACGCTGAAAGTGAAAATGCGATTCATAACGAAGATTCTACGAGTTATAATGAATTAAATACGATCTTAAATACACAATCTCGACCAACAAGTATTTCTGGGTTATACTATTTCGATCAGTCGTACGATTTATTTAGTTACATCAGCAAAAAGACTGTAAAGGATACCGGCAATCAAACCATAGGTTATATTTTTGTTTTGGCAACACCTAAGAAACAAAGAAGGGACGCCTTGTATCCAGAATTGTTTACAAAAGGGAATGTCAATTCAATTGAAAACTCCTCTGCTTATGCCTTTGCGTTATACAACAAATGGAAGTTGATCAGTAGCCACAATGATTATCCATTTCCATATGTTGTTCCAAAGCACAAATTCAATACGCAAGCTTTCACCAGTATCAACAGAAAACAGCACAACGAACTTTGGTTTAATGCAGGCTCGGGAAAGCTGGTGATCATCGCAAAAGAAAACAATTTTACCATTGGTGCCATTACTTTGTTTTCATATTTATTTTGTTCGTTTTTATTGGTTGCTGCCATATTGTGGTTAATCAATTGGTTGTTGCATTTAAATTGGAAGACGGTATTCAACATCAGTTGGCGAAAACTATCGCTACGAAATCAAATCCACGGAACCATCATTTTTGTGAGCATCTTGTCGTTTGCTGTAATTGGAATTGCAACAATTTTGTTTTTTATAAATCGATATGAAACAAACAACAGAGAAAAATTGAGCAGAACCATTCGCATCATGGAAAGAGAAGTGAAGAATACCATTGTTGTAAATGGGAATACGATAGATAGCGTAAACAGCCCCATTCAAGTTGCCGATAAGCAGTTGGAACAAGCGGTTCAAAAGATTTCTGATATTCATGGGTTGGATATCAATCTCTATGATTTAGAAGGAAATTTGCGTATTTCTTCTTTGCCGCTGCCTTATAAGAAAGGAATTTTAAGTACCAAAATGGATCCTGTTGCCTATTATCACATGAACAACAAAAAGGAAATTCAATACTTTCAAAAAGAGAACATTGGCAAGTTGAATTTTGTGAGCAATTATATTCCGGTGATTGATGCAGAAGGTAACAACTACGCATACCTGAACATTCCTTATTTCACTTCCGAAAATATATTGAAGCAAGAGATTTCCAACTTCCTCATTACCATTATCAACTTAAATGCGTTTATTTTTCTTTTGGGTGGTATCGTTTCTTTGTTTATTACCAATAGCATTACCAGCACCTTTACGCTTATTTCGGAGCGGATGAAACGGATAAACCTGGGTAAAGAAAATGAGCAAATAGAATGGAATAGAGACGATGAAATTGGAGCGTTGGTAATGGAGTACAATAAGATGGTTAAAAAGTTGGAAGAAAGTGCTAAAACATTGGCACAGACAGAAAGGGAAGGCGCATGGAAAGAAATGGCAAAGCAGGTGGCTCATGAAATTAAAAACCCGCTCACGCCCATGAAATTAAGTTTGCAGTTCCTCCAAAAATCAATCGAAAACAATTCCCCCAATATCAACGAATTGGCAAAAAATGTATCCAATACCATTATCGAACAAATCAATCACTTAAGCAATATTGCCAATGCTTTTAGTCAGTTTGCATATATTGGAGATGCACACAAAGAAGTATTTGATTTGAATGAATTGCTGAGGTCTGTTGTGCTGTTATATGACATCAGTGACCACATTTCAATTGAACGAAATCTTGTGCAAAATAATGTAATCATCAAAGCAGATAAAACACAAATCAACAGGCTTTTTACCAATTTGTTGTTGAATGCCATTCAATCTGTTCCTGAAGGGAGAAGCACGCGCATTGTTATTGCACAACAAATCAAAGGCAATGCTATCGTTACAGAAATTCGAGACAACGGCCAGGGGATTGATGATGTGGCAATGGCCAAAATTTTCACGCCCAATTTCACAACAAAATCATCTGGAACAGGATTGGGCTTAGCCATGTGTAAGCGAATAGTAGAACAATCGGAAGGCGCCATTTGGTTTAATACTGCAGTTGGTGTAGGCACATCATTCTTTGTGGAACTGCCTATGATTCAGCCGAATGAAGCACTATAAACTTTTGTTTCTTCTCATTTGTACCAAATAATTTTCAAACTCAGAAAGGGAAAGCGAGCTTAAATTTTGTTGGGGTTGCAACCTTGCTTTTTGAGCTACGCTAACTCCATACACGGTGTCTTTCAATCCCGAAACGCTGTGTGCATCTGGGTTGATGGAAATATAAACACCTTTTTCGAGCGCATAATTTATTTCACGCCAATCGATATCCAAACGACTTGGATGCGCATTTAATTCAATTGCTACATCGTTCGCAGCACAGGCGTCAATAATTTTTTTGTGCGAAACGGGATAACCAGGCCGACTCAACAGCAACCGGCCTGTCATGTGACCAAGAATGGTTGTAAATGGATTTTCTATGGCAGTCATCAAGCGCATCATCGCTTTGTCTTCTGTCATTTTTAAATTGCTGTGCACAGAAGCAATCACCAAATCAAACAAAGCAAGTACTTCCGGTTCATAATCCAATTGACCATCATTTAAAATATCGGACTCAATACTTTTAAATATTTTGAAAGGAGATAATTTTTTGTTGAGGGCGTCGATGTGTTGGTGTTGTGCAATAATTTTTTCTACAGAAAGTCCTTGAGCATAAAATGCAGATTTGCTGTGGTCGCTCAATACCAAATATTCCAGCCCCAATTCCATAGCGCCCAAAGCCATTTCTTCTATCGTGTTGTTGCCATCACTCCAATTGCTATGACAATGGATAATACCTTTGATGTCTGTTGATTGTATGATGCTGTCAATTTGTGCGGCGGTAATGGTTTGTAATAAGTTGGCATCCTCTCTTAAAAATGCAGGAATCCAAGGCAGTTGTCGTTGGTTAAAATAATCAGCTTCAACGGTTATTGGGTTGTTGTTTATTTTTTCTGTGGCAGACAATGTGTTCCAGAATTCGCTTGATGCACAAAGCTCGATGTTGCGCGCTATAAACTGAGCAGTGTCGGCTTGATGAAAGACTACGGTAATGTGAAATGTAGTGTTTACGGTAATGGCATTGTTGGTTTGTGATACAATAGAAAACTCAGGGATGGTTTGTAAAATGGCTGCAATGGTTTGGATGTCTAACGCTACTAGAAATTCAATTTGGTCAATGGTTTCTAATTGTCGGGGGAGTGCGCCAGTTAGGGCCAATTGAACATTGGGAAATACCGTTTTTAAAAATTCCTGCAAGGATGCGGCAATGGGCAACACCTGAGCGTATAAGAAACTGCCTTTGTTAGAAAAATAAAATTCGATGCTTTGCATTACATTTTGCTGTGTTTTTTCGCCAAAGCCTTTATACATTTTCAATCTGTTTTCTTTGCAAGCGTATAACAATTCACCAATGGTTTCCAATTCCATTTCTTTCCAAATGCTGTGTATTTTTTTTGGGCCAATACCTTTTATCTGTAACATTTCTACAATGCCGGCGGGGGTGTTTGTCAATAGATTTTCGAGCGCTTGCAATTTGCCTGTTTCCAGCAGTTCAATTATTTTTTGTGCTGTAGAAACACCAATGCCTTGAAGGGAGGCTATTTTTTCTTTTGGATAATCTAGTAAAGGGATGGATAATTTTTCGATAGCAAATGCTGCGGAAGCATATGATTTGGCTTTAAATCCATTTTCTCCATGAATATCCATTATTTTGGATAGGAGGGAAAAGTTGTCGGCAATTTGATAGTTATCCATTTTTCAAAAATACCAAATTCGAGGCTTTTAAATGAATAAAATGCCAATGTCAATTCATTGAATTTTGTTTTTAAAAATTGGGTTGATCTTATGGCTATAAAAAAATAGTCCCGATAAAAATCGGGACTAATATCATTTGCTTTTTTAAGCAATTGAGTCTTATTTTTTTGCAGCAGCTTTCTTTGCAGGAGCAGCTTTTTTTGCAGGAGCAGCTTTCTTTGCAGGAGCAGCTTTTTTTGCAGGAGCAGCTTTCTTTGCAGGAGCAGCTTTTTTAGCAGGAGCAGCTTTCTTTGCAGGAGCAGCTTTTTTTGCAGGAGCAGCTTTTTTAGCAGGAGCAGCTTTCTTTGCTGGAGCCGCTTTTTTTGCTGGAGCTTTTTTTGTAGCCATTTTTTTAAAATTTAATTGGTTAGTAAATAATACTTAAAAATAAATACTATTTTCAAAATACCAAAAAATATTTTATTTTTTTAAACAGCAGCAATTGAATTCACAGAAACAAAAGTTTTGTCTCCTTTAGATTTTTTGAATTCTACAACACCATCAGTTAAAGCGAAGATGGTGAAGTCTCTACCAACACCAACATTTTTTCCTGGATGATAAACTGTTCCGCGTTGACGCAAAATAATATTTCCTGAAGCAGCAGATTGCCCTCCGAAAATTTTTACGCCTAATCTTTTACTTTGTGAATCACGACCGTTTTTTACGGAGCCTTCACCTTTTTTATGTGCCATGGTTTATGGTTTATACTTTGTGTGAATTACTAAAAAAAGAATTAAGCAATAGCAGTTACTTTTATCTGCGTATACTGTGTACGGTGACCATGCTTTTTGCGGAAACCTTTTCTTCTTTTCATTTTAAAGGCGATTACTTTGTCGCCCTTGATAAGGTCATTTACAATTTCAGCTTTTACAACTGCATTGACATTTGCACCACTGTTGATAGAACTTCCATCATGTGTGAAAAGTACATCAGTAAATTCTACCGAATCTCCTGCTTTCCCTTCAATGTGCGGAACATACAAGCTGTCGCCTGCTTTTACTTTAAATTGTTGACCTGCGATTTTTACTACTGCTAACATAACATACCTAAATTTAGGACGGCAAAGGTAATATTTTTCATCTATCAAAAAGAAGTTTTTTTCTATTTTTTTATAAAATTGCCAAAATTTAATCTTCGTCAGACCATTTTTATATAATAAATCCTTGATTTTGAAAGGTATTATCTTGGACAACAGATTTTTTACCTGTTTCATTAACCCATATTCAATTATTTACAGCTTTATAAATTCTTCCGCATTTTCTGATTACATTCGTGCCCTATGCGCATTATATCCAAAACTATTCAAGTTATTTACAACCTCTACGCCATCACCATTTTTCTGGTACTCATGATTTTTATGCTGCCATTGGTGTTGCTCACCTATTTTTTTTCGGCAGATACCCG
>CAIQHJ010000245.1 GCA_903871575.1 uncultured Bacteroidota bacterium | reverse complement strand
ACTTCTTACTTTGGGGGATAACAATCAGGTTAAAAATTGTTATTTGGAGCGAAATTAGATAATCTTTTTTTGTGATGCAAGTATTTGATGGTTTTTTTTTATAATTTAATGTTCTGTTCATATTGAAAAAATGCCAATTTATTATTTGCCAAAACTTTACATCGATGGCATACATTGAAATGGAATGGAAATTTGTTTCCCATTTGTATCCCTAATGCTAATGATATAATTTCCTGGTAAACATTTTTGCGGTAATTTAAGCTTTACTTTCTGCACCGTCTGATTGGTTGTAAAACTCGACCTTCCCACCACTCTGCCATCATTTGCAATAACCTCATATGAATATGTGCCATAAGCAATTTTATTGTCAACAATCAAATGCATGGTTTTGTTGATCACAGGGTTTGGACTAACCACAAAAGTTGCTGTTGGAATTGCGTTTTCATTTATTTTGCTGGCTGCCATCATCAATTTTGGAGCTTTACGTGTATTCGTTTGGGTTAGCACCAAATAAAACCTGTCTGGTTGATACGATGCTGCTTCTTGTGTAACTACAAAATTAAATGTGGATAAGCTGTCTAGTGAAATAGAAGTGGTCGTGTTGAATTGTTTGTCATATAATTTAGCAGTATAACCCAACTGCGAAAAATTGGATGTTTCGAAAGTAAATTGATAAGCTTGTCTTCTGAGTAACCCTAACTGCAAAAAGACAGTATCGGTACTAGCTTTTTTTCTTCTTTCAACCGCCAATTTCAATCCATTTCTTATAATCGAAACATTTTCAGACGTACTATTTCCAATTTTTGAAATATCCTGCATATCGATACCATTTGAATACGCTGAGTCAATTTGCACTACAACACCATCCAATAAAATCGGATTTCCGGCATTCGACAATGCATAATTCAGTTTGATGGTCGGCACATTGGATGCGCTTCTCGAAACACTAGAGCTGTCTATTATTTTAGATTGCTCGGTAAACAGCACTTGTCCAGAAGTTCCAATTGCTCTTACAAAAAATGCTTCGCCCGATTTGATGCTAAAATTTCCATTCGCATAGCTACCTCCACCTGGTGTAATGGAATAACCCATGCCGTCTCGGTAAATCGTTTGAAATCCACCCAATCCATATGCCGATCCTTGTGCAATGGTTAGATTCGGATCCCAAACATAATAGGCATCTTGCACGCCACCTGTTTTTGTTATCTTCGAAAAATCAACAGCAGCAGCATAAGGATTTCCAACCGTTTCATATTTATTTGCTGCAACATCTATGGGTACAGGAGGATTATTGTGTAGTGTGTACAAAACGCCAGTCGTTCGTAATGTTAGTGGTGTTGGTGCTTGATTGAATGCAGTAACCGATCGATCACCTCTTACAAACAGCATGTATCCTTTGGTGTTAGCAATAGGCATTTGGGTTGATGCAACACCTTCCCAAGCATCTGTGTTGGCATTATATGTTTTCATGGTTCCTCCTGCAGGTGTGAACAAATCGAAACCAAGTGTTGTAGTAGCGCCAGATAAGTTGCTGGTGATGATGGTACCATATCCAGGTTTGTTAATGTTGGATAAAGAAGCGTTTCCTTCTTGCCATGCGGCTTTAATGGTTTGTCCAACGGTTGGCACCGACATCATTCTCCAAGATTTCGGATGCAACGCAATATACTTTTCCACTGTTACATTCCCATCAATATGATTGCCTGTTAAAACACCTCCGGCTGTCATATCGGCTATACAACCTGTAGCTGTTGCATTTGAAGCTATGGTTAAATTATTATTGGTATAAAAAGTGCAATTGCTTGCGCCAAATTCCAAAACGCCTGTAATTTTCAAGCTATCATTTGTACCCAACAAACGCAAATCGTGTTGGTTGCTGATTTTTAAATTTTTGATGAGGTGACCTGTGAACATGCTACCCGAAAATGCCTGAGTGGTATCTGTACTGCAAAATTCCAGAGAACCATTCGCACAATTTAAATTTTCATTTCCGATGAATTGACCATGTATTTTTAAAAGTGTATTGCTAACTGCTAGTTGAGCCCCTGTTGCAATGGTAAGATTTTTCACTTGCGCAGTTGCAGTTGTTATAATTGGATAATGCGAAGACCCATTGGGAATGTATACATCAGTTTCTGCATTTGGAATACCTCCACACCAATTGGCTGCATTAAACCAATTATCATCCACATCACCTTTCCACGAGCCTGGTGACAATAAGGTAATGGCCGGGCTACCCTGATTGTTGAAACCAGCACATCCACCTATACTATTTACAGCAACAATTGAATAGGTTGTTGAAATGGATGGTTGCACTAAAATAGCAGCTCCACTTAAATAATTTTCAATCGTATCTAATTGTGTTCCGTCGGTATAAATGAGTTGGTATGGCATGGCACCCCCTTGTATATTGGCATACAAAGTTGAACTTCCTCCACTACAAATTGAATAGTCACCCTGCAACCTAGCCGAGTCTGTACCACGTGTGAGCGCTACTGAAAGTACAGCATTGGCGCCTGTTCCACAGATATTTACGGCTGCTACCGTAATATTTCCACTTTGATTGATATTGCCAGTGATCACATTTATGCTCGTGCTCCCTTGTCCAGATTGTATGCTCCATCCGTTGGGAACAGTCCACACGTAATTAGTGGCAGCAGGTGTTGATGAGATGAAATAATTCAACGAATTGCTATTGGCACAAACCAACCCATAACCGCTTATGCTGTTGGGGGCAGAAAGTACGCTTGGTGTTATTAAAACTTTTACAACATTCGAAACGCCTCTACAACCACCCGAAACCGTTATCCTTCTGTAAAAAGTTGTTTGCGAAATAGTCGATGGATTATAAGTTGACGCAGTTGCACCTGAGATGTTGGTAAATGTAATAGAATCAGCTGATGACTGCCATTGATATGTATATGTACCAGCGGCACCAGTTGGAGCTGCAATTACTGTAAATGCTGCAGGATCTCCGCTTGCACAGAAATGCTGATTGCTTCCAATAGTGCCTGGCGTTAAATTTGACACACCGGTTACCGTTAGTTTTATTTTGTTGCTGATACCAATACAAGAACCATTGGTGATTACCACTCTAAAATAATAAACCCCAGCAATTGATTCAAAGTTGCAATACACCGGATTGAGTACATATTGAGTTGCTGAAGCCGTTGGACCAGGCGCATCCACCCAATTGAGGCCCAAATCATAACTAACCTGCCATTGAATTATAGCGCTCCCACCGGGATTTCCAGATTCTATATCCATATCATTTTGTCCACCACCACCCACAGTACCACAAGCCATGATATTTGCAGTAGTATCCAATGCATTTTGTGTAAATTCTACAAAAGGGGTTGGCATACTGGACACAGTAAAGGATGCCGTACGATTAGCGGAAATAATGGAGCTGCATCCAACACCACTTCCACTTCTGATTGAAGAAATGGTGAGGTTGGTTGTACCTGCATTGTTGAGATTACTTGTGTTGAAACTACCAGCGCCCAAAGCCGAAATCGTTAAAAGGGCTGTAGCACCCGTAACGGCATTTGCACCAGATAAATTATAGGTAACAGTATACAAACCTTCTGGCAAGTTTGCTGTTGAACCGGTTACAGAAATGACGGATGGGTTTCCAGAACAAATGCTGGTTGCAGCCGTCGAGTTGATTGAATATGTTGGACAATAGTACGCAATGATTACTTTTCCTGCACCACCTTTGCCTCCAGATTTTGTAGAATAGGTATTGCCATTTCTTCCACCACTACCACCGCCGCCGGGCGCATTACCAATGCTACCATTTCCTGAGCCCGACAAACCCGCTGCACCAGCGCCTCCACCACCACTTCCAGCTGAGCCTGCAGTTGCATTGCTTGCATCTCCACCATTACCGGCATTACCAGCACCTCCTCCTCCAGCACCGCTGCTACCTGATGATGAACTAGCCGTTCCTGTTCCTCCGGCACCACCATTATATATCATACCTTGCGTATAATCAGCTCCTGTTCCATTCAATGGTGTTGGATTGCCATTCACCATTCCACCGGCGCCACCTGCAGCACTAACAATATTAGAAAATGAACTCGTGCCTCCAGGGTCGCCGTTTCTTGCCGATAACCCAGCACCTCCAGCTCCTACCACCAAATTATATACGGCTCCAGGCGCTACAACAATATTGTTTATACGATTAAAACTACCTCCTGCACCGCCGCCGCCAGTTGAATTTTTTAAAGAGGTACATCCGCCACCACCACCACCACCACCATAACATTCAACAGAAATACTGGTTATACCAACAGGGACTGTCCAGGTTGTACTTCCTGCCGTAGTAAATGACTGCGTTGTTTGAGCTGAAGATTGAAAGATAAAAATGAAGCATACCAACAACATGAAGATTTGATGTTGGAAACTCATCATCTTTTTTGTGTGATGATGAGCGAATTCCCATAAATAATTTAAACTAATCATTTAGGATACGGATTCTACTATTTTCGAGGTTAACAATTAGGGTTCAAAAGCTATAACTTCTTTTTAGCGCATTTATTGTGTAATGTTAAAAAAAATAAAAAAAAGGCATTTAATTATAAATGCCTTTGGGGGTTGGGGGTTGGGATTAAAAACGGGCTTTCGCCTATTATAAAACGTTGATGGTCTTAACGATTATTGCGTTTTCCGGTGTGGTTATGCGAAGTCGATAAACACCAGGCGCAATAGTAGTTGGCAATTGAATGACTTGCGTAACTTGACCAGCGGCAATTTCAATTGGGGCCAATGGTATTAAGCTTCCAATGCTATTGTACAAACTGAAATAATATTTTCCAGATCTGGCAGCAGCAATTTGCATGGTCAGTTTTTTATTTACTATCGGATTAGGATATACTAAGATATCTTGCGCTGCACCACCTGCACTAATTTTTAAGATGCTGCTGTATTGCACAGCCCCATTCAAACTGATGGCTTTTATTCGATAGAAATTATCTGCCTTTATAAATCCAAGATCAGAAGATGCATAATTTCTTACACCACTAGCATTTTGAGGTGCAACCGTTCTTATTGGGCTAAATGTAACACCATCAACAGAACGTTCAACAATATACGCACTCATGGCACTTTCATTGTTAACCACCCATTGAAGCTCGATGCTATTGCTACCCAATCTTCCAGTGAAGCCGGTAAAAGTTGTAGCCAACGGACTTAATGTAGGATTTCTAAATACTACTTTAAATCTATTGGTTGCATAAGACGCCGGTGTACTATTGATTGCAAAATCGATTGTATTCAAATCATTCAGCAATATAGGTGTTGATACATTGAGGTAATTGTCAACCAATTCTGCCATCAAACCTGGATGGTCTAAGTTGGCTGTTGTGATAATCAAACGATAGTTTCTGATTTGCATATTCCACATAGTGAAAAAAGCGGTATCTGTGTAGTACACTTTTTTTCTTTGTTCGATAGCCAATTTGGTTGAATGACGCAGGATTCCGAAGTTTTCACCAAAATTGTTCATTTTGATGGCATCATCGATGATATCATCAGAAAAATTGTCGTCATAGTTGGTTAGGTTTCCATCAGCCAGATTGATAGAACCATTTGCATTCAGTTGATACAACGAAACGCGCATGGATTCTTGTGGCCCCGGCGAACTGGGAGATTGGGCCATCGATTGAAGCCCAAGTGCAACTGTAAACGCAGATAATAATAGCGTTTTCCAGTTTTTTTGAATTGTACATGTTGTTTTCATAAATAATTTTTACGGTACGGAAAAGGATTACAGCAATAGAAACGACATGAAATGAAAATTATTATCTTATTGCATCATTTAATCATAAAAAAATGCTTCTACATGCGCTTTTATCCATTAAATCTTATAGATGGGATGATGATTGTACTTGTATGTATTTCTTAGTGTAAGATTAGATTTCTATTTACATATGAAAGTAGGCGCATAAAAAAAGCCTCACTTATTATAGTGAGGCTTCCTTTGTGGGAGTTGCAAAAGTCGAACATTGACCCTCCCGATGAAAATCGGGATGTACTAAACCAACTTTTATGCATAAAAAAAGCCTCACTTATTATAGTGAGGCTTCCTTTGTGGGAGTTACAGGAGTCGAACCTGTGACCCTCCCGATATAAATCGGGATGCACTAAACCAACTATTTTGCCCTTATAAGTTCTTCGATTTTCTTTCTGCTTTTCCATTTTTTAATTTCTCTTTCACGTGCAAAAGCATCAGCTTTCAATTCAAATACCTCACTGTATTT
>CAIQHJ010000244.1 GCA_903871575.1 uncultured Bacteroidota bacterium | reverse complement strand
TATCGCAGCTTTTAAATAGGTTAAGTCCGACTCTGTGCTGATTCTTTCCCATAAAAAACGTTGCGATGGAACTACAACGGTTGCCGTTTGATGGATAACACCATTCACCGCAGGGATGTCTACCCCTACAATAGGAACATTGTTTACCCAAGCACCATTTCTTGTTGTTGGATAAATATCCAATCTCGCCAATGCACTTAATGTTGGTGCCGGATTTAAAGTTGATGGATAAAAGAAATTAGGAAATGTGGAAGGAATGCTTGCTGCGCGAATGGTTTGCGGAATGGTGTTGTACTGAACAATCGCTGCTGCTTGCGCAACAGAAATTTGCGAGTTGATAAAACCCAAGAAAATGGCGTCTGGTGCTGATACTGGAACCAATCCACCAGAAAGTACATTGATGGCGGCCTTGATGCCATTGTTACCCGGAACAAACATGGTAAATGAACGACTGTTGTCGTTGATTAAGCTTTCTTGTCCGCCTCTGGTAACCAATGCATAATATAAACTATAATCGGCTGTGGCTTGCAACACCTGATCCAAGGTTTGTCCGTTGGATGGCTCTGGTGTTACATCTGGAAATTGTTCTACTTCTTTGTTACATGATGTCATCAACAACACTATTGTTGCTGCCGACAAAATGATATTGATTATTTTATTTTTCATATACTTCGTTTTTACTTTTAAATTTTGAATTTTCAATTGCCGGATATTAGTAAACATTGTATCCAAAGCTTACATAGTACAAACCACCAATTTGTGAATTTCCTATTGCGTTGTAATAGTATGAATTCAATAAATTGTTTGCACCCAATTTAATGATGGATTTGGTTTTAGGTAATTTGAAACTGAATTGTGCATCTACCGTATGTACTTCTGGCAAATTTCCTGTTGCAAAATCACCTTCGTATAACAATGCTTGTTGATATCTATAAGCAACTGTAAAGCCTAATCGATTTTTAGGACCAAATCCGTTATTGGAAATATTGGCATTCAACTTATATTTTGGCGCATTGAAATATGCCACAAAGTTTTCTGGAACATTGGTCAAATTGTCTGATGCAATATTAGCTCCGATGCTGAAATTCTTGGGCAAACGATAATCAACACTTGCTCCAAAACCAAATGTTTTTACTTTGTCTGGTGAATTGATTGGAATACTGTAATAGCGATTGCTGGTATCAGATAAACTTGTTGGCACACCATTTTTAAATTGCGCCACCACTTTTCTACCCGTAAAATCTTGATATTGTCCAAAATAACCATAAACATCAATCAACAATTTGCCTTGACTCAACAAACCTTTGTAACCCAATTCGAAAGAACTGATGGCTTCTGGTTTTTGTTCTATTGGCGTAAACTTCACAACCGCACCATTGCTAAATGCATCTAAATCGTAAAGCTGTCCGTTTGTAGTATTGAAATTGTATTTGGTCCAAAAGTTTTTGTTGGCACCAATCAAGCGAACATTGCTTCCCACGCCCAAATCAATGAATTGTTGTTGGTTTGAAGGGAAACGATAAGCTGTTTGATAAGAGAAACGAATGTGATTGAATTCTGCTACTTTGTACGTTGCGGTAGCACGCGGTGTAAACCTACCTTTGAAATTTTGGTTTTTGTCGTAACGACCAGATACAGCGAATTTCAATTTGTTGCCAACCTTTCTGGTTGCTTGGATGTACCCACCATATTCATTGGTGTAAATAGGGCCATTGGCGTCATCAAACAAATTGCCATCAGAATTTAGTTCGTATGTTTTGAAAGCTGCACCAACAATTACATCTGCCACTTTCGAAGTGAATTTTGTTAGATTATAATTGCCTTCTACACTATACAAACGAGAACGGTCCAACAATTTTGCGCCACCTTCTGCTAGTGTTTTGCTGCGAATAGAATCGTATGATCTTTTAAATGTAGCACTGTTATAATCTGGGCGACCAATATCTGCTAAAGCTCTTGCCGCAGTATGTGCATCTGCATCACTGCTACCGTTTAATCTTGCACCAATATATGCTGTTGCATATTCGCCATACCAAGATGGAGACGCTTTCCAGCTTTCATTAAACAAGCGGGTAGCTACTGTTGTATTGTATGAGTCACCAGAATTTTCTGTTGTCACAAAACTGCGCAACATCCAATCTTTATTATTCAACTCTAGTTTATACTGACCCATTTTGAAGTTCTCTAAGAAATAACGCTCACTTCCGGTGTAGGTTGTATTACCTGTTCCCCAATATCCTGCAAAAATAGCTTCTGTTTTTGGAGATATTTTATAAT
>CAIQHJ010000243.1 GCA_903871575.1 uncultured Bacteroidota bacterium | reverse complement strand
GACAATGAAGTTGCCGATCATATTTACAAACATGGCGACGGCGTGAAGTTTTTGGCCTTGATGGTAGATGATGCTGCAGATGCTTGGCATCAAACAACTTCAAGAGGGGGTAAATCTTATTTGGAGCCAAAGACATTGACTGATGATCATGGAGAAGTGGTGTTGAGTGGCATTCACACATACGGAGATACTGTTCACCTTTTTGTAGAACGTAAAAATTACAATGGTATTTTTATGCCGGGTTTTAGGAAATGGGAATCTGCTTATAATCCTTCAGAAACGGGTTTGTTGTACGTAGACCATTGCGTGGGAAATGTAGGTTGGAATCAAATGAATCCTTGGGTGAAATTTTACGAAGACGTTATGGGCTTTAAAAATATTTTGTCTTTTGATGACAAAGATATCTCTACCGAATACTCTGCTTTGATGAGTAAAGTGATGAGCAACGGAAACGGTTTTGTTAAGTTTCCAATAAACGAACCAGCCGAAGGAAAAAAGAAAAGTCAGGTAGAAGAGTTTTTGGATTTTTATAAAGGAGAAGGTGTTCAGCATGTAGCCATCGCCACCAGCAACATCATCGAAACGGTTACAGATTTACAAAGTAGAGGTGTAGATTTCCTAAAAATACCTGCGAGTTATTATGAAACAGTATTGGATAGAGTAGGAGAAATTGACGAGGATTTGGCACCACTAAAAGAATTGGGTATTTTAATAGACAGAGACAATGAAGGCTATTTATTACAAATATTTAGCAAGCCATTGGAAGACAGGCCAACATTATTTTTTGAAATCATTCAAAGAAAAGGAGCCAAAAGTTTTGGAAAAGGGAACTTTAAAGCATTGTTTGAGGCATTGGAAAGAGAACAAGATGCCAGAGGAAATCTGTAATTAGGGTAGCCGATTTGAATTTTAACGATATCTACAATCTATTTTTTTTATTTTACAATATAATTCAAATGGAATTGCGTTTTATATCTGTCATGAAAAACAAAATCAACAAATACTGTATCCTTGTGCTGTTGTGTCTAACCATATCGGCAATGGGTTTTTCTCAAAACGCATTCTTTGGTATCACCAAAACAGAATTTAAATTAGCCGCAATTTTTTCTAGAATCGAAGATTCTTTAGCTAGACAATTTGAGCGCCAAAATTTAACATGGCCTCCTTCTTCCATCTACATTCGTTCATTTAAATTTGATCGCCAATTGGAAGTATGGGTGAAAGATGATTCTACCAACAAATTCAAATTATTCAAATCGTATAAAGTTTGCATGCAAAGCGGCACCATGGGTCCAAAACGCATGGAAGGTGATTATCAAGTTCCGGAAGGATTTTACCACATCAACGAATTTAACCCCAATAGCAACTATCATTTATCATTGGGCATCAACTATCCAAACGCCTCTGATCGCATTTTGAGCGACGCCAACAAACCTGGTGGTTCAATTTACATTCATGGCAATTGTGTATCTACCGGCTGCATTGCCATTAGCGACGCACCAATAGAAGAATTGTATGTGTTGGCTTCAGCATCAAAAAACAAAGGTCAAGAATTTATACCTGTTCATATTTTCCCTGTAAAATATAGCAACAAAACCTCACTCGAATATTTGAACAACACCATAAAAGACAATGTTTACCTACAACAATTCAACAAAAATATCCGTGAAGTATTCGATTATTTCGAAATGGATAAAGAATTGCCGGTTATATTGGTTAACCGTAAAGGTGAATATGTAATCAATTAATTGTTGCTTATTTCCTCAACAACAATTGAATGGTTTGCATGGTTTTTTGCTCCAACAACACCATTTTGTTTGCTGTCAATAACGAAATCATCGCTTGGTTATAATGTCGGATGGTTAGCAAATCAAGTTGACGTTCCATCGACACATCAAAAATATCCGCGGCCGCCGCAGCCAAGGCATTTATTTTTTCTTCTTGGTCATCAAATCCACAAAGCAGCGAAATTGCGGTATGCTGTGAAATATTGGGATTGATTTTTATTGATCCAAATAGTTCATGCAATTGTGCAACCAAATGTCCCTCTACAAATGAAAAGTCTTTTGATTTGAATTCTATTAAGGCTTGCTTTTCCTTCAGTACAATAATGGGAGGTAGATTTTTTGTAAGTTGTCCATCAATTTTGGTTCCCGGTAAGTTGGGGTCCAAGAAGCTTTTCACCAGCAAAGGAATATTTTTATTTTGTAGTGGTTTGATGGTTTTTGGGTGGATGACTTGGGCGCCATAGTAAGCCATTTCTATCACTTCGGTGTAACTCAAACTTGGGATGATGGCAGCATCCGGAAATTTTTTAGGGTCGGCACTCATCACGGCATCTACATCTTTCCAAATGGTCACAGATGCAGCGTTTAACAAATTAGCAAAAATGGCAGCAGAAAAATCACTGCCCTCTCTTCCCAACGTGGTACTTTCATTTTCATCTGTAGCGCCAATAAATCCTTGTGTAATCACGACATCGTATTGCTCAAACAACGACGCAACCGAC
The DNA here is from genome assembly GCA_903871575.1 of uncultured Bacteroidota bacterium. Lineage (GTDB taxonomy): Bacteria > Bacteroidota > Bacteroidia > Chitinophagales > Chitinophagaceae > Ferruginibacter. The sequence goes on along the minus strand of CAIQHJ010000243.1, from coordinate 1,629 downwards.
TCGTTCATGCGCTTGTTGGTGTATTCCCAGTCGATGCTTGCATTTCTAAAATGATTGTCGGTTCTAATGATGTCTCTTACATCCAACCAAGTTGCATTCACTTTTACATCTTTGAGATGATGCGCCAAAATACTGCTGCTAAACAATTCACCGCAACAAACAATTTGGTCGTAATAATAGTCGTATTGTCTAACCGGATTATCATGCAGCAACCATTCAATTTCTGTAACAAAATCTTTCAATTGATTTTCAGCTTGTTGCCATTGTGATACAACAAGATATTTTAAAATGTTTTGGTGTTGTTGTTTGAGCTGTTCAAAAAGTTGCAAAGCTTCTTCTTTTCGGTTATCGCAAAATGCTTGAACGATGGCTTCAAGTGCATTGGTTGTTTTGCCCATCGCAGAAACCACAATCAACAGTTTTTCTCCATTAAAACTTTGGATGATGTTGGCCGTATTTTTAAATCGATCAATGCTGTTGATGCTTGCTCCGCCAAATTTGAAAATTTTCATTTTTAATTGCCTTTTGTTTCGCTAATGCTGTTCTTTGCTTTGTAGGATATTCGTTCAATTTACAATGTAAAAAGAGAATATAGCGTACATTTGAGCCGCAAATCTAGCTTCGTTACACGTAAACCTAATATTTTTTTATGCTCATCAACAGAAAAATTCAAACGCTCGATGAATTTACAATACAGCAAATGAGAGATTTTCCCAATGCAACTGGAGAATTGTCGGGTTTGTTGCGCGATATTGGGTTGGCAGCTAAGCGTGTACACGTAGAAGTAAATAAGGCAGGATTGGTAGATATTTTAGGCGATTATGGTACTACAAATGTGCAAGGCGAAGAGGTGAAAAAGTTGGATATTTTTGCAAATAATCAATTTATGGGTGTGCTCCGACATGGCATCAGCTGCGCGGGTATTGGTAGTGAGGAAATGGATGATGTGGTTATTTTTGATGATCCGGTGAGCAATCAATCTAAATATGTTTGTTTATTTGATCCTTTGGATGGAAGTGCAAACATTGATGTGAATGTTTCTATTGGAACCATTTTTAGTGTGTTCAGAAGAGTTTCGGAAAAAGGAACTCCAGCCACAAAAGCAGATTTTTTACAAAAAGGGATTATGCAAGTGGCAGCAGGGTATATTATTTATGGTTCTTCTACAATGATGGTGTATGCCACGCGCAGAGGCGTTAATGGCTTTACTTTGGATCAGTCTGTAGGCGAATTTACATTAAGTCACCCCGACATTAAATGTCCCGAAACCGGAAAAATTTATTCGGTTAATCATGGAAACTTTTTCCAATACACCGAAAAAGTTCAGCAGTACATCACCGCATGTCAGAAAAAAACAAAAGATAACGGAGGACCATATACGCAAAGATACATTGGTAGCATGGTGGCAGATGTGCACCGCAATTTGATTAAAGGAGGCATATTTATGTATCCGGCTATTAATGATAAACCAAAAGGGAAGTTGCGTTTGCTGTATGAATGCAATCCATTCGCATTTATTGTTGAAATTGCAGGCGGGAAAGCAACCAATGGAGAAAAAAGAATTCTGGAATTAGAACCCACAGAAATACATCAAAGAACACCCATGTTTATTGGAAGCAAATTAATGAT
>CAIQHJ010000242.1 GCA_903871575.1 uncultured Bacteroidota bacterium | reverse complement strand
TCTGCGCAACATTTCGTCGTGATTTCCTGTGATGTAATAAACTGGAATGTCCTTGCTCATCCAATTGAGTAGATGCTTTACCACTTTCATGTGTGATTTTGGCCAGTATCTTTTGCTGAATTGCCAAATGTCGATGATATCGCCATTCAAAATGACCATCTTCGGCTTAATCGATTTTAGGTAATGAAGCAGTTCCTTTGCATGGCAACCGTAGGTTCCTAAGTGAATATCAGAGAGGACTAAAATATCAATTTTTCTTTTTTTTGCAGTATCCATCTATGGGTCAATATTTATCACGGTATAAATTTTCATATTGAGTGATGTGTAAACTCAAAGAAAAACAATGCAGTGAAGAAGCGTTAGTTTATTGCCTATAAAGTGACAAAAAAATATTAACCTGTTTGTAATTTTAGGGTTATTAAATTGTTAAGTGGGATAAGTTGTGGATTACTGATATACCCTTACGTAATCAATTTGAAGTTGTTGTGGGAAAATCAATTCGTTGATGCCCATTTTACCACCCCAGTTTCCGCCTATGGCAATATTGAGGATTAAATAAAATTGCTGATTGAATGGCCATGCGGCAATGCCGGAATGGTTATTAAAAAAGGTATGATATATTTTTCCGTCTAATAGAAAGTCTATTTTGTTTTCATCCCATATGATGCTGTAAGCATGAAAGTTTGTTGACAAATCGTTTACAAAAATTGATTTTGATTTTTGCGTGCCTTTCATGCCATTGAATGCGTCTGTATGAACAGTTCCAAATAATGAATCTGGCATATAGCCAACGTTTTCCATGATGTCAATTTCTCCGCTTCGAGGCCATGCACCATATTCCCATTTGGTAGGCAGCATCCAAATTGCTGGCCACATTCCTAATCCTTTGGGCAATTTTGCACTGATTTCAATTTTTCCATATTTCCAATCGCCTTTGTTTTTGGTTACCATCCTTGCAGATGTATACTTTGCATCTTTAAATGATTCCTTTCTGGCTTCAATGATTAGCAAACCATTTTCTACCCTTGCATTCTCGGCTCTATTGGCCGTGTAATATTGCAATTCGTTGTTTCCCCAGCCGCATATTTCAGGGCAGCCGTTACCGTTATCATAACTCCATTTGCTGCTGTCTGGTAATTTTTCATTCGAATTGAATTCATCAGACCAAACCAACTTATTGAAATTATTTTGCGCACAAACGTTAGATGTAACCCATACGGAACATACAAAAACGAATACCATTATAATAGCAGACCGGTTCATTTTAATTTATTTTCAGTGTTTAACCAAGTTTGAAAAGTTGGAAAAAGTGAAAAAATTGCCTTAGAAAAGAAATAACATTTCACTTTTTCCTGATTGCTTTTATGAGAAAACTACTACATTGAACAATTCACCTTTGTGAACTTATTCAATCATTTTATATACTCTTACATAGTCAACCAACATTGACTTTGGAAATATCGAATCGTCTACACCTTGCGCTCCGCCCCAGTTTCCACCAACTGCAATGTTTAAGATCATGAAAAATCTTTTGTTGAATGGCCATTTGGTGAAACCTACATTGTCATTGGTATACTCAAAATATTGTTCCCCATCAACATACCCTCTGATGGCATATGGTGTCCAGTCTACTCTGTAAACATGAAACTCATCTGTTGCTGTAGGTATGATAATATTATCTGTAACCGGGTTTCCTCTTGAACCATTAAACGCTGAGCAATGAACGCTGCAGTGTACATTGTTCACATCAAATCCTACGTGTTCCATGATATCAATCTCACCAGATGAAGGCCATTGTCCATAATTGTTATCGCTTGGCAACATCCAAATCGCAGGCCATGTTCCTCTGCCGGAAGGCAATTTTGCACGCACTTCAAATCTGCCATACAACCAATCTCCTTGGCCTCTAGTAATCATTCTAGAAGAAGTATATGATTTGCCTGAAACCGTTTCTTTCTTTGCTGTTATTTCTAAATTTCCGTTTACAACTGCAGCGTTGTTGCCATTGGTGTAATATTGCAATTCATTGTTGCCCCATCCAGAACCGCCGGTTTCGTAAGTCCATTTGCTTAAATCTGGCGCTCCAGCATTGTCGAAATTATCTTCCCAAACTGGCGTTGTTTCAAAACTCCAATTCAAATCGGCAATTGGTGCTTCTGGTGCAACAACTGGTATATTTTTTTTGTCTGTACAGCCTGCTGTTAACAATCCAGCAACTAAGCAGGTCATGGCTATTTTATGTATTGTTGTCATTGTTTTTATTTTTAAAGTGGAATAAATCTAAATTGAAAAACAGTACCCGATCCGTTGCCCGCTCTTAGAATCAATTTGTTTGGTGTAATCTCTATAATTCTATACACATTTTCTGCTGGCACGTCTGTGGTTCCGATAAATACTGCAGGTGGGATGTTTGGTAAAACGATGGAAGCCAAACCGCCAACACCGCCACTTACTGCACCAAATGTATACGTAACGTTGCTGTACGAACGATCACTTCCACAATTGTAATTGGGTGAGATGTTGCCGCCATTAAATGTAGAACCATTGGCACTGTAACTCACTAAATCAGATGTAGTGAATGTATAGTAATCATCTATTTGACAATTCGGTTCCAATGGACCACCGCCATAATATTCTGCGGGATTGGCTTCTGTTCCTACAACAATTGAATTGGCTCCTGCGGCAGGATCTAATTTCCAGCTCTTGCTGCTTCCGCCACACAATAAATCTTTAACATCCGCTAAAGTAAGCGTCACCATTTTTTTCAATTTTACTTCCAAAATGATACCGCCTGAACCTTCAATGATACTTCTCAAAGTCATGGTATTGTTGGTATAACTCATTACAGTATACTTGTTGTTTTCTGGAATGTCTGTTGTTCCGATGAATGGTCTTCCAACACCTGCTGTTAAATCATTTAATAAAATTACCGGGCGTTCATTGGCAAGTGCTACTACGCGATATTTTGGCGCATTTGCTCTTGGTGTGCTGCATGTATATCCCGCTTGAACATCAAAGGTTTGTCCATTGGCATCATACGCAAAAGAACCATCTGCATTGAATTTATATACATCATCTGCTTGGCAATTTGAAGCGCCTCCAGAAAAATACACAGTTGTTTCATCAGGCGACAAAACACGAATGGCATCAGCGTCAGTGCTCCATGTCCATTCACCATATGAACAGTTCGTTAGCTTATTAAAGAAATCATTAGAGCAAGCATCGCTTACGGCAACCACTTTGGTAATCGTTTTGTTGCCATTGGTGCCTACGGTAGTTAATGTTACATTGTAACTTCCTCCAACACTGTAAGTATGCAATGGGCTTTTTTGTGATGACAATGCGGTGTTGTCTCCAAAGCTCCATTGGTATAAAAATTCTTCAGTGCTGGTATTCGTAAACGTTACTTTGTATGGGTAAGGCAACGTGTCGCTTGGTGCAGATTGTTCGAAAGTAAAATCTGGGACAGATGGTGTACCTGTGAGTTCCAAATCAGATTTTTTGCACTGGCTAAGGGAAAGCATCAGCCCCACTGCAATGATGATATGTTTTAAAGAATGCTTCATGTTGATAATTGTTTTTAATTGTTTTTTCATTTTGAAACTGGTAATCGATTTTGATGCTTGATTAACAGAGTCATCTTGTGTGAAAATTATTGAACAGAATTAATATCCTTCATTTTGAGTAAGATTTGGATTTTTATCTCGCTCAGTTTGTGGGATTGGCATGTATCTGTGTTTCGCTTGAATGTTTGTTTTCCCTGCTGCCGTCATCACATTGATGAAATAGTTCGGATCTGGGTGACGCAACAAGTCATACCAACGATGCATTTCAAATGCAAACTCATGTCTTCTTTCTTCATAACAAGCGTTCAAAAATTGCGCATCGGTCATGCTTGCAGGCAAAGGCGCTAAGCCAGCTCTCAAGCGCACTTGATCGATGTAAGATTTTCCTAACGTAAACCCAGCTGCTTCAGCATAGGTTAACAACACTTCAGAATAGCGTATTATCGGCACGTTTAGTGCACAAGTCCAGCCACCGTTGTCACCTAAAGTATTTGCAATTGGAACAAAATATTTTTTGATGTTTAATCCAATTGGAGAACCTACCAATTGAGAAGGATGTACATAGGTATCATATGTATCGCCCGGAATCCACATAGAAGGGTTTCTTCTATTGTCGATAATTGTGGTGTAAGAACTTCCTGTTTTTTCGTAGCTATCCGCAAAATCTTTGGTTGGTACATTCCATCCATAACCACGACTTTGTACGATATCTTGGAATCTTGGTGCGAAGAAACAATTCAATTTTTGTCCGGCGCCATAGTCATTAAATTGACCGCCACCACTTCTGTACTGTACTTCAAACAATGATTCTTTTCCGTTTTCGTTTTCTAATTTGAAGTTATCGCCATAATTCGTCCACAGTTCATATCCATAAGCTGCACGATTATCGATAACTTGTTTTGCAGTTGCGGCGGCATTCACATTATCGCCTATGGTTAAATAAACCGCTGCCAATAATCCTTTTGCTGCACCAGCTGTTGCGCGTCCTTTGTTATCTCCTGTGTTTTGGTTTGGCAACAATGTATCTGCAGCTTTTAAGTCTGCAATGATTTGATCGTACACTTGCGCTTTTGGAGAACGTGCAATAACTGCAGCTTCTGCAACATTAATAACGTTGGTGTATAAAGGCACATCTCCAAAAACACGAACCAAATGATAGTAATAAAGTGCTCTCAAAAATTTACCTTCTCCGATGCTTCTCTTCCTGATAGCTTCGCTCATAACAGGAACTTGCGGAACTTTTTCTACCACCAAATTGGCACGTAGTATTCCAAAATAGCATTGCGCCCACATCAAGTTAACAATGGGATTGAATGAGGTTACTGTGAAATTATCGAGCTCAGCAGTTTCATCGCCATCGCCACCACCGCCTCCGCCAAGATCAGCATCATCACTCATGATGTCGCCAATATGCCAAGCAGAACCATTGTATATCGCAGACAATGGTGTGTAAGTAGCATTCACTGCATTTACAGCAGCAGATTCACTTAGATAATAATCATCTAATGTACTAATTGGAATGGTTGGTTCAACCTCCAACAAACTTTTTTTACACTGTGTCAATGACAAGCAAAGCACAGATAGTATAATGAAGTTTTTGAAAAATATTTTTTTCATGACCTTATTTTTATGGGTTTTAGAATTCAATTGTTGCGCCTACTAAATATGTTCTTGCTTGTGGATAGAATCCAATATCAACTCCGCCGCCTACTTCCGGATCCATTCCGCTGTAATTGGTGATGGTTAATAAATTCTGTGCACTTACATAAAACTGTGCTTTTTTCATGGTCAAATAATTTGCCCATTTGCTAGGCAAGCTATATGACAAGCGCACATTTTTAATACGCAAATAAGAACCGTCTTCTACGAAGCGATCAGAAACGCGATTGTTTCCGTTTGGATCATTCAACGCCAATCTAGGCATGCTGTTGCTGCTGCCTGGACCATTCCAACGTCCGATAACTGCATTAGAATAATTTCCATTACTTACACCACCCTCTGTATACCAGCGTGTGAAATTCAATACTTTGTTGCCTTGTGAACCCTGAATGAAGCAAGTCAATTCAAAATTCTTATAGGTAACGTTGTTGGTTATACCATAAGTAAATGTTGGATTAAAGTTTCCAATGTTGGTTCTATCCTGATCGTTGATGATACCATCGTTGTTCAAATCTTTAAATTTGATATCCCCAGGAGCGGTGCTGGTTGTTGGGTCTGTACCAGGAGCTTGGCTTGCGTGAGCTGCAATCTCATCATACGATTGAAATATACCTTCTGTAACAAATCCGTAAAAATATTCAACCGGATATCCTTGTTCAATTCTTTTGCTTCCTCCCGTGATACGCGTAAAGCCATTGTTAATAGGTGAAGACAATCCCAAAGAAACGACTTTGTTTTTGTAGGTGCCTACCACAGCAGTTGCGTTCCAGTTTATGCTTTTATTGTTGATGATTTTTCCTGTCAACGTTAAATCTAAACCACGATTTCTCATGATACCTGTGTTGAATGGCACAGACTCATATGTACCAGAAATCAATGGTGGTGCTACGTACAAAATCAAATCTATTGAACGACGTTGGTAAATGTCAACAGAAGCATTCAAGCGACTATTAAACAATGTAGCATCTACACCAAAATTAAGCTGTTCGTTTTTTTCCCATTTGATATCTGGGTTGTAGGTACGACTAGGTGCTGCCCCTGTAACGGTTCCACCCGATCCACTTGAATTTCCGAATGTATATTGGAAAGATTGATTGATGCTTTGGATGTAGGCATTACCCGTAACATCCGGATTACCTGTATAACCAAAACTACCTCTTACTTTCAACTCATCAACCCATTTAACATTTTTCATAAATGGCTCTTGTGATAAACGCCATGCTGCAGAGAAAGAAGGGAAAGTTGCAAATTTGTTACCTGGCGCAAAATTAGATGTTCCATCTCTTCTGATAGAAAAACCAAAATATCCACGGCCATCAAAATCATAATTCAATCTACCAAAATACGACATGGCTGTTTTGTTGGTGCCATCTTCTGCTGAATTATAAGTTTGAGAAACATCGGTTGCTAAAAATATCTGATTGTTCAAAACAGGAATATTTTGTGTAAAGTTTCCTCCGCGGCCTGCAACCACATAAGAATATTTGTTTTCTTGATAAGTGTAACCAACAATCGCATTGAACTTATGTTTTTCTTTTATGGTTTTATCATACGCCAATGTATACTCTGCCAAGTAATCCGGGTACAATCCTTTTTGAACAGAATAGTTTGTAAGGTTGAATACGTTACCGCCAGACGCTGGTGTTGCCGGACTGAAATTATTGATTTCTTGGTAATTCATATCCGCACCAAACAAAGCCTTAAATTTCAAATCTTTCATCAAATTCACTTCAGCGAAAATGTTGCCATTAACTCTGTATTTGGTGTATTTGTTTTTAGGTACTTCCAACTGATAAATAGGATTGGGTTCGCTAAAACCATCGATACTACCATTACCACCCGCGTATGTTCCATCTGCATTTCTTGGAGCTACCGTTGGAGGAGCCATCAAGGCCAATAAGATCACACTGTTAAATGGAGAATAAGTATCAGCACCATATTCAATAAACTTACTCATTGAAACAGAATTGCCGATTTTTATTTTGTCGCTCACTTTGATATCTCCATTAAAACGCAAGTTGAATCGTTCTGCATTGGTTTTATAAATTGTTCCATCTTGCAAAAAGTAACCTGCAGAAAACATGTATTGTGCTTTATCAGAACCACCAGTTGCAGTGAGGTTAACACTTTGCATGGCTGCTTTTCTAAAAATTTCATTTAGCCAGTTGGTACCTTTTCCGTACTGTGTTTCAATAGCGTTGTAATCTGCCAATTTTGGAATGGGAATCAAGCCACTCGCGATTCTGGCTTCTGTGTTCAAAATCGCATACTCTCTTGCGTTAGCCATTGATGGCAATTCCCATGCTTGTTGTATGCCTCTGTAAATATCAACTGTTAAACTTGTTTTGCCTGGTCTACCTCTTTTGGTTGTAATCATGATGACACCATTCGAAGCTCGTTGTCCATATATAGAAGCCGCTGCTGCATCTTTCAATACATCAATAGATTCAATATCTCCAGGTGCAAAAGAATTCAATACATTATCTGAATTTTGATCTGGCAAAGGATATCCATCTACTACAATCAATGGGTTATTGGTTCCTGTAATAGAAGATATACCACGAATACGAATTCTTGTACCGCCTGTACCACCCGGCGCACCACTGTTTTGAATAATGGTAACACCCGATACTTTACCTTGTAATGCTTGAGCTGCATCAGCTATCGGTGTAGAGTTGATGTCTTTTGCAGTTACAGATGATACAGCTGTAGAAAGATCTTTTCTTTTCTTGGTACCATAACCAACTACCACCACTTCATTGCTAACAGATTCCTCCATCAACACTTCTATTTTTTTTGTCTTTCCACTCACACCATATACCTGAGATTTCATGCCAGAATAGCTGATCAACAATGAACCGCCTTTAGCAGGTATTTCAATCATGAAATTTCCCAATAGATCTGTTGTCACTGTCTTGTTGTCGCCTTTCAAGGTAACAGTCACCCCACTCAATGCATCCCCTGTCGATTTACTTTTAACCTTTCCTTCCAGCATTGTTTGTGCGTAGGAAAAATTAAGTAAACCAAAAAGTAGCAATGCAACATTTGACAATGCAAATTTTAGCTTCATAAACTTTTGATTTTTTGTTTTAAATAATGGTTTAGTTTTTTTTAATTTTTATGCTCCCTTACAAATTAGTTTACTACTACTTTGTTTGTGTTTACAACAGTACCGTCTGTATATTTTAAAATGTACACCCCTGTTGTAAGGTGATGAATTGGCAATGATGTGCTCACATTTCCGTTCTTGCAACTCAAAGTTTTTGCCAACACTACTCTACCCTGCATATCTATCAATTCCAATTTTGCATTGCCCGATTGATTGTTGTTTACACTGATTTGCAATGTTGATTTTACCGGGTTTGGATAGAATGAGAAATCAGCAATTTCGTTTTGTAAAAATGAAACGGTTGCGATGTTTGACAATGTTTGTCTGCCATCCAAATCGATTTGTTTCAATCTATAATAATTAACCCCTTGCGCTGGATTTCTATCTGTGATGCTGTAGGATCTAATAGAATTGGTATTGCCATTTCCGTTTACAAATTGCAATTGCGACCAAGACAATCCGTTGGTGCTGCGTTCGATTGCAAATCCTTTGTTGTTGCTTTCTGTTGCCGTCTTCCATGTAATCACAGAAGTCTTGCCCAATTTATTGGCAGAAAAATCTAGTAAGCTTACTGGTACTGTTCCTCCAGGTCTGTAGAAATAAATATTATCAACAAACATATTTGATGTACCAAATGGCAATGCTACAAATTTCAATTGTGCAATGATGGCAAGGTTCACTGTATCAAATTGAGACATGTTGATTTCAAAACTGTTCCAACCAGAGAATGTTGGTGTTAATGTAATTTTTTCCTCAACAGTTGCTGGTGTAATGTGGATGAGATATAAATCCAATGCTGCACAATTTGGTGTCCAAATATCAATGTGCATTTTGGTCATAGCCGAAACGTTGATGGTGCTAGCCAATTCAACGCCTTGGTAGTTCATGCTTTGGTATTTCTTGGTATTGTTTCCACCAATGGTAATATCCGAAACCACCGTTGTTTGTCCCCAGTTAGGGAACCAAATTGTACCATCTACATTTGAATACGCATCACTGAATAATGAAACGACATCTGATGCATTTCTCGCTGGCGGATTAGGCGCTGCTGTTGGCGGAGGTGCCACACTAACTACAAATGTTGTTGTAATAGAACCTGATGTGTAAGCACCGGCAGCCGCTTGCGTAGCAGTAATAACGGTAGAGCCTACCCCAACAATGGTGATGGTATTTCCACTAACCGTTGCAACCAATGGATTGCTGCTGGTATAAGTAAATGCACCTGTGCTGTTGCTGGTTGGAGGTGTTATTGTAAATGGCGCATCACCGAAGTTTTTTGGAGGAATATTAAAGTTGGTAAGCGTTGGTGCATTGCTGGCTTTCCAGAAATACAAATTATCCATGTATACAACTGTCGTTCCTGATGGAAGCGCTTCAAACTTCAATTGCTCAACATTATTTAAAGCAATGTTATTAAATGAAGTCAACGGAATATTGTAACTGTTCCAACCAGAAAGTGTTGGAGTTAATGTAACCTTTTGTTCTACGGTAGATGGGGTTGTATTAATCAAGAACAAATCAAATGCCGTGCAATTGGGCGTCCAGATATCTATATGCAAAAACTGCATAGTAGACACATTGATTGGGGCTGCCAATTGAGTTCCTTCGTAATTGAGGTTGAGGTATTTTTTTGTTGGATTTCCTGCTACCAAGATATCACTTACGATGGTTGCTTGTCCCCAGTTTGGAAAGAAATCTGTACCCGCAACGTTCGTATATGCGTCACTGAAAATAGACACATAATCAGATGTATTTCTCAATGGAGGTGTTGGTGCGGCAGTTGATGGGCCAGGATAACTAACTACCAATGCAGCGGTTGTACTTCCTGTTGAATATACTGCCCAAGCCGCTTGTGTTGCTGTAATGATTGAAGTTCCTACTCCTACAACGGTTACCACATTTCCACTAACAGTAGCCACACTTAAATTACTACTGCTGTAAGTCCATGTACCCAAACTATTACTTGTAGGTTGTGTTAATGTGAATGGAAGATCGCCCAACACTTTTCCAGGAACCGTAAAACCAGTGATGGTTGGCGCGTTGGATGGTTTCCAGAAATAAATATTATCTAAATAAACCGTACTGATACCAGCTGGTGTTCCCATCAATTTAAATTGACCAACATTCGCCAAGTTGATTGAAGGGAAAGAAGTTAAAGGAATATCAAAACTATTCCAACCAGATAGTGCTGGCGTGATGGTTACTTTTTGCTCTACTGTTGAAGGCGTTGTATTGATCATGTACAAATCAAAAGCTGTACAATTTGGCGTCCATATATCTATATGTAGTCTTGTCATGGCAGCCACATTTATCGGTGCTGCAAACTGAACCCCTTGATAATTTAAATTGATGTATTTTTTTGTTGCGTTTCCAGCAACCAATATTTCAGAAACAACAGTTGATTGTCCCCAATTTGGATACCAATCTATACCGGCCAAATTGGTATATGCGTCACTAAACAATGATAAATAATCTGTCGCATTTCTTACTGGAGGTGTAGGTGCTGCAGTCGTAGGCGGCGGATAACTAACCACCAAGGTTGTAGTTGCAGTTCCCGCTACATATGGGGCAGCTGCAGCTTGTGTAGCAGTAATGGTTGATGTTCCTGCAGCCAAAACAGTAACAGTTGTTCCGCTAATGGTAGCTACTGATGGATTGCTGCTAGTATATGTGAATGCGCCAGTGCTGTTACTAGTAGGCGTTGTGATGGTAAATGGTGCATCTCCAACGAATTTTTCAGGAATGCTGAAACCTGTAATTGTTGGAACAGATGAAGATTTCCAGAAATAAATATTATCTAAATAAACCTGACTGGTTCCAGATGGTGCACCAACAAATTTAAACTGTCCAATATTGCTCAATGCAACACCGGCATATTGGGTTAAAGGAATATCATAGCTGTTCCATCCACTTAAGGTAGGTGTTAAGGTTACCTTTTTTTCAAATAAAGTAGGTGAAGTGTTGATCAAATAAAAATCAAATGCAGTGCAATTGGGTGTCCAAATGTCTACATGCAAGCTTGTCATAGACGAAACATTGATTGCAGATGCAAACTGTACGCCTTGATAATTCAAGTTTACATATTTTTTAGTAGGGTTACCCACAACCAATATTTCAGTTACAATCGTTGATTGTCCCCAATTTGGAAACCAATCGGTACCAACAACATTGGTATAGGCATTACTAAATAGAGAAACAACATCCGTTGCATTTCTAACCGGCGGGGTTGGTGCCGCAACTAATGGCTGCGCAAATGACTTTATTACAAATAAAGACAATGCGATAAATAAGAATAACTGCTTTTTCATTGTAGTGTGTTTAAAAAATGTAGTTTTAAAATTTGCAATCAATAACCTTTCTAAAGTATTTGTAAATGTATGGTGAAATTATGCTTGATAAATAAACTTATATTCAAAAATGCCACAACTTTACTACATCTAAACTAAAAATCTATCTTTTTTTGTCCCAAAATCACTACATCAATACTACAACATCTCTACATCATACTTTATTTCGGTTCCATCTTTAATATTATTCATTTCTTGAAAAATCAAATTTTTACTCCGATTGGAATACAACAACCCACTCCATCATGATTTCAAAATTGCTGTTGCTGCCCAAAAAGAGATTTGATTTTGTATAACAATAATATCAAACTCGAGGCTAATCGTTTTACAAAAAAAATCAACTCCTTTTAATCATTTTTAAAACCTTGTTGCCAGATTCCAATAATATTATTATAAAATATACACCCGGCTTCAAAGTAGAAATATTGCAAGTACCTTTTGCCATACCATTCAAACTAACCAAATTTAATTTGTCAACTTTTTGTCCATTTTCATTCAATACATCCGCAGCAACGATTGCCCTACCCTTTAGTCCGGTATTTACTTGTATATTAAAATTTCCATCACTGGGATTTGGAAATAAACTTGCTTCACTTTCTAACATTCCTTTACTGAATGGAGATGGCACATTGGTGACAACACAACTTTTGGCAACATTTGATAATTTCTGAGATTTATATGTACTATATCCACATCCAGAGAAATATCTCACTCGAATACTATCGCCAGCTCCAATCGTTGAAGAAGCTGCAGCATTGCTGCTATATTTTATTCGAATAATTCTTCCGTTCGCATTGCCAGAGTCTAGCAAGCCTGTAGATCCTACTGTTCCAAAAGGCATGAGCCAATCATAACCCGTTGGCGCTCCGGCTGATGTTGTTGCCGCAGGTAATACTGGGGCTGTATATCTGTACACTCTCGCTCCACAGATATCACTCACCAATATTATGGTTATACTGGCTGGAGCTGCTGGTGCGCCCAACAAGGTGTTGGCTAATTTCAACGCTTTATTTGCTGAATAACCACATGTTGATGCGTATGCAACCCTGATGCTATCGCCTGCAACCGCAGCGGCATTGCTGCTGTATCTAACGCGAATA
>CAIQHJ010000241.1 GCA_903871575.1 uncultured Bacteroidota bacterium | reverse complement strand
TTTTCTATTGATTGAAGATGGTATCATTTCCAAATGGGGTTCAATGGAAAATTTGAAACAAGAATTACCTGTTCTTCCTGATCATCAAATTGATGCAACTGGACAATTTGTAATGCCTACTTGGTGTGATAGCCATACACACATGGTGTTTGCAGGAAGCAGAGAAAATGAATTTGTAGATAAAATCAACGGACTGAGTTATGCTGAAATTGCAGCAAAAGGAGGAGGCATAATAAATTCTGCTAACAAACTCCAACATGCTTCCGAAGACGAATTGTTTAATGCGGCTTGGGAAAGATTAATCGCTTGTTCGAAATTAGGAACAGGCGCTGTTGAAATAAAAAGCGGCTATGGATTAACGATAGAAGCCGAATTGAAAATGCTTCGGGTCATTAAAAAACTAAAAGAAAAATCCAATCTTACCATTAAATCTACATTTTTAGGCGCGCATACCTTTCCTCAAAAATATAAAGAAAATCACCAAGGTTATATTGATGAAATAATAGAACAAATGCTTCCTGTAATCGCTAATGAAAGCCTTGCTGATTACATCGATGTGTTTTGTGAATCTGGATTTTTTTCTGTTGAAGAAATGGAACAAATTTGTCATGCAGGTTTGCGTTATGGATTAAAACCTAAATTACACATCAATCAACTCAATAGTATCGGCGGACTTCAATCTGCGATTAAGATGAATGCCATTTCTGTAGATCATCTCGAAACGATGACCGAACAAGATATTGTCGATCTTTCATCATCAAATACCATCGGAACCTTGTTGCCAACAGCGGCATTTTTTTTAAGGATGCAATATCAACCTGCAAGAGCATTAATAAATGGTGGTTGTGCGATAGCTTTAGCCAGTGATTTCAATCCTGGTTCTTCGCCCAGTTTTAATATGAATTTTGTTGTTGCACTTAGTTGCATTCAAATGAAAATGTTGCCTCAAGAAGCAATAAATGCAGCTACCATCAATGGTGCTTTTGCCATGGATATTCAAAATGAATTAGGCAGTATTTCGGTAGGAAAAAAAGCAAATCTTATTTTTACACAACCGATACATTCAATTGATTATTTACCTTATGCTTTTGGTACTAACCACATAGAAAAAGTAATGATAAAAGGAGAATTTATATAACTTCAAGTATTAAATTTAATAGTAAATATGAAACAATTAATAGAGTGCGTTCCAAATTTTTCAGAAGGAAATGATTTGTCGATTATCAAACAAATTACCGATCAAATCGAATCCGTAGAAGGCGTAAGATTATTAAATGTAGATCCAGGAAAAGCAACAAATAGAACGGTTGTAACCATGGTTGGAGAACCAGAACTTGTTATAGAAGCAGCATTCAGAGCGATTAAAAAAGCAGGTGAACTTATAGATATGTCGAAACATAAAGGCGAGCATCCACGCATGGGTGCAACCGATGTTTGTCCTTTGATACCTATTGCTAATATTTCAATGGAAGAAACGGCTGTGTTTGCTCAAAAATTGGCAAAGCGCGTAGGAGAGGAGTTGAACTTGCCCATCTATTTATACGAAGCGGCACAACCCAATAAATCAAGAAGCAACTTGTCGATTATTCGTGCGGGTGAGTACGAAGGATTTGCACAAAAAATATTGTTGCCAGAATGGAAACCCGATTTTGGTCCGGCTGTTTTTGATGCAAAGCGCGGTGCAACAGTTATCGGCGCACGTGATTTTTTAGTGGCTTACAACATCAATTTAAATACTACATCAACCCGAAGAGCAAACGCAGTTGCTTTCGACATAAGAGAAGCAGGAAGAACAAAAAAAGAAAATGGGAAAAATGTTTTAGATGCTGATGGAAAACCAATTACGATTCCCGGTAGTTTGAAATGTGTAAAAGCAATA
>CAIQHJ010000240.1 GCA_903871575.1 uncultured Bacteroidota bacterium | reverse complement strand
GCTGATGATGGTGTCAGCGGATGTGCGCAGGGTGATGGTTTTATTGGCCGTACTTCCCACGCTTGAATCGATGTAATGGTAAACGGAGCTGTCACACCAGGGTAAGTAAATACAAGATTTGCACAACAAAGACGTATCACCATAATCAATAGGAAAGCCATTTTCTACACTGTAATCTTTATCACAAGAACTAAGCATTCCTGCAAACAGCATACAACAAATCAATACAATGAAAGTATATTTCAAATGCTTCATGCCTCAAAAATAAGTTGAAAATGGTTGTATTCTGATGATTGTTTGAGGAGAACTGCAAAAATTTGTAATAGGATTAATTATCTTTAATAGCATAAATAAAAATTAGGTATGAATAGGGAAATCGACAATTGGCATAGTCCGGCATTAAACAAGCAAATGGAAATTGCCTGTTATGGTCATTATGGATTCTCATTGTTATTGATTCCTACGGCTGCAGCCGATTTTTTAGAATACGAAAGATTTCAATTGATTGATGCGCTTGGACCATTGATAGCTCAAGGAAAATTGCGGGTGTTTTCAATTAATAGCATCAACAACGAAAGCTGGATGCACGACAACATGCTCGGCGAACACAAGGCCATCCGGCACAATCAATTCAACAAGTATGTGTTTGACGAAGTGATTCCATTCATCAAAACAAAAACATCGCGCGAAACGCCTATCTATGTTTGTGGAGCATCCTTCGGTGCCTTACACAGCATGAACTTATTTTTAAAAAGACCAGATTTAATCAACGGAGTAATTGCCATGAGTGGTGTGTATGATCTTACTGCTTACACCAAAGGTTTTTATGATGAACAAGTGTATTACAATTCGCCGATGCACTATATGCCATATTTGGAAGACAATTGGTATTTGGACTATATCAAACAAAGTAAACACATTCATATTTTAACCGGAGAAGGCGATTACGAAGACCCAGAAGCTGCGCGAAAATTTGCCAATTTATTATACCGAAAAGGCATTACCTATGATTTAAGTATTTGGGGCAGAGAATGGAAACATGATTGGTCAACCTGGAGAGCGATGTTGCCGCAATTACTCGGCAATCAATTTTAAAAACTGCATAGAAATGGCAGATTGCGGTCTTCTTTCATTGAATTGATTTACTTTTATGCCATGTCAAAAAAACTATATCTTTTAGATGCATTTGCATTGGTATTCAGGGCTTATTATGCTTTAATTCGCAGCCCAAGAATAACCAGCAAAGGCAGAAATACCAATGCCCAATTTGGATTTACCAATGCCATCATGGAACTGATCAACAACCAGCATCCAACGCACATGGCTGTATGTTTTGATACACATGCTTTAACCGAACGCCATACAGATTTTGCAGATTATAAAGCCAACAGACAAGAAACACCCGAAGATATTTTAGCTGCTGTTCCCGACATTAAAAACATCATCAGGGGATTAAATATTCCGGTTGTAGAGATGGATGGTTTCGAAGCGGATGATGTGATTGGAACCTTAGCCAAGCAAGCCGAAAAAATGGGTTATGAGGTGTACATGGTTACACCAGATAAAGATTATGGTCAATTGGTTTCTGAACATATCAAAATTTATAAGCCACCCTATCAGGGAGGCGTACACGAAATATTGGGCCCGGCAGAAATTTGTGCAAAATGGGATATTGCCAATGTAGATCAGGTGATAGATATGCTGGGGATGATGGGAGATGCGGTAGATAATATTCCAGGAATACCTGGTGTAGGAGAGAAGACAGCCGCCAAACTTTTAAAAGAATATGGCTCTTTGGAAAATGTGTTGGAAAACGCAGAAAACATCAAAGGTGCCTTGGGAGAAAAAATTCGCAATGGCAAAGAGAAAGCGGTAATGAGTAAAAAATTGGCAACCATCATCACCAACGTACCAGTTGAATTTCATGAAGAAGATTTTAGATTAAAGGAATGGAACAAAGCAGCATTAACCGAGGTGTTTACTGCATTAGAGTTTAAAACAATGGCCAAGAGAATTCTTGGAGAAGAGATTGTGGTGCCAACAGAAAAGCCAAAGCAATCGACAGCTGCATCCAATAACCAAATGGATTTATTTGGAAATGCAGCACCTGCAACAACAGCCATCACCGAATTGGTAGAAACGGAAGAAACATCATATACGGTTGTAGATAAAAATATTCACAACACCGCACATACATATCATTTGGTGCAGACAAATACAGAGATTGATGCGTTGATTCAAAAGTTGATGTCTTCCAAAGAAATTTGTTTTGATACCGAAACAACAAACATAGATGCCAATCTAGCAACACTGGTGGGCATGAGTTTTTCCATATCACAAGGCGAAGCGTATTATGTTCCTTGTTCGGCGGAGCAGGCAGAATGTTTGGTGTTGTTGACAAAGTTTAAACCGCTTTTTGAAGATCCTGCAATTGTTTGGATTGGACAAAATATCAAATACGATTTGTTGGTGTTGAAATGGTATGGATTGGAAATATGCGGCAATAAATTTGATACGATGTTGGCACATTATGTTATTGAACCAGATGGCAAGCGAAGCATGGATGTACTGAGTGCAAAATATTTGGGTTATGAGCCCGTTCACATCGATGCATTGATTGGCAAGAAGGGAAAGAACCAGGGAAATATGCGGGATGTGGAGTTGGAAAAAATAAAGGAATATGCAGGGGAAGATGCAGACATCACTTTACAATTAAAAAATGTTTTTGCACCACAACTCATCACCGCGAATGTAGAAAAAGTATTCAACGAAGTGGAAATGCCATTGGTACAAGTGCTTACAGATATGGAGTTTGAAGGAATAAGGATAGATGAAAAGTTTTTGGAGTTGTATTCAAAAGAATTGGAAGTGGATGCAAAGAAAGCAGAAGAATCGGTGTATGAGCAAGCAGGTGTTCGATTTAATTTGGCATCGCCCAAGCAATTGGGAGAGGTGTTGTTTGAGAAATTGAAGCTCGATCCAAAAGCAAAAAAAACCAAAACAGGGCAATACGCAACCGGAGAAGATATTCTATTAAAACTATCGGTGCAGCATAAAATATGTGACGACATTTTAATTTTCCGTGAACTTACAAAGTTGAAATCTACGTATGTAGATGCATTGCCTTTGTTGATCAATCCAAAGACGGGAAGGGTGCACACGAGTTATGCACAGGCAGTGGCAGTAACGGGAAGGCTTAGCAGCAACAATCCCAATTTGCAAAACATTCCCATCAGAACAGACAAAGGAAAAGAAATCAGAAAGGCATTTATTCCAAGAGATGAAAACCATGTGTTGGTTTCTGCCGATTATTCACAAATAGAATTGCGCATTGTAGCTGCGATTAGTGGCGATGAAAATATGTGCGCAGCATTTAAATCGGGCAAAGACATTCATACGGCAACAGCAGCAAAAGTGTTTAATGTAGAGGAGGCTGAAGTAACCAAAGAAATGAGATACAAAGCGAAGAGTGTGAACTTTGGAATCATTTATGGACAAGGTGCGTTTGGACTGGCTGAAAATCTCGGCATATCACGAACAGAGGCCAAGGAAATCATTGACAACTACAAGAAGCAGTTTCCAAACATTCAACAATACATGGATGACACGATACAGTTTGCCAAAAT
>CAIQHJ010000239.1 GCA_903871575.1 uncultured Bacteroidota bacterium | reverse complement strand
TAGCTGATGGCTCCAATATGTTAGGAAACGTCACCATTGAATCACAAAAAATTCAGATAAAAGAAGATACCGTATCATATAAAATCGATAGCACTATGTATCGACAAAATGATAATGTAGAGACGATGTTGAAAAATTTACCTGGTATTCAGGTAGATAAAGATGGGACTGTTACAGCTCAGGGGAAACAAGTAACAAAGGTAAAAGTGAATGGAAAGGAGTTTTTTAATGGAGATGTAACGACAGCAACTCGAGAATTGAATGCTGACATGGTTGATAAAATTCAAATTATCGATGATTATGGCGATCAGGCTGCATTCACAGGAATTAAAGATGGCGACCCAAGTAAAACCATGAATATCCAATTGAAAAAAGACAAGAACAAAGGATATTTTGGAAATGTCACTGGCGGTGCGGGTACATCTAGCCGTTATATCACATCTGTTTCTATCAATAAATTCAACAACGAACAGCAAATTTCTATTTTGGGAAATATGAACAACACCAATACCAATCTTTTTAATTTTGGTTCGATGGGTGGCGTCATGGGAAATATGATGGGAGGTATGGCGCGTTCTATGGGAATGGGCAGAGGTGGCGCTGGTGCAGCTTCAGCAATTGGTAATTTGGGAAACAACGATGGCATCACGACAACGAAATCTGCAGGCATCAATTACCGAGACAATTGGGGCGGAAAAATTGATGTGTATGGAAGCTATAGTTTCACTCAAAAAGGTACAAGTACCATCAAGCAATCCACACAACAAAATCTATTTCAAGACAGGGCATCCAGTTATATCCAAGATGCAGATAACTATTCCTTGGTAGACAATCATCGTTTCTCTTTTAACATGGAATACAAAATAGATTCAATGAATTATATCAAATTCAATCCATCTATCAGTTACAATAAAAACAACGCAGATTATTTAACCAATTTTCTTTCCAAAATTGACACCATCACTACTTCGAAAGGAAGTATATATGATGAAAGTGCAGCTACCAGCCCTAATTTAAATGGAAGTTTATTGTATAATCATCGCTTTCATAAAAAGGGCAGAACCATTTCGATTAATTTAAACGCCGGAAAATCGGGGACTTTGTCGGATGAGGAAGTGGATAACATCACAAACATCTTTATGCCTTTTGGTACTCGGGTAGATACTTTGTATCAAGCCATTCATCAGGACAACAAAAATTCGAGTTGGGGTGCAAGGGTTTCATATACCGAGCCGCTTTCTAAAAAAAGGGGATTGGAATTTAACTACGCGTACAACTATCAAAAGGTTGGAAATGATAGAAAAAATTATGAAGTAGATCCATATACCAATGCAACAAGGTATATCGATTCATCGAGCAATATTTATGACAATGTGTACACCACAAATCGGATAGGCATCAATTTGAAAACAACAGAGAAAAAGTATAATTATACCATTGGATTTTCTGCACAGCCCGCGAGCATTGAAACCCGATCGGTTACAGGCGATACCAATTATATAAACCGATTGACGAATTTTTATCCCATTGTTCGATTTGCATATAATTTTTCAAGAAGCAGATCCCTCAACATCAACTACAACGGAAACTCAAATCAGCCAAGTAACACACAATTACAACCAGTGGTAGATAAATCAAATCCTCAGTTTATCACCATCGGAAATCCCAACTTAAAACCAGAGTTTACCAATACGTTTAGCATGCGGTATAATAATTTCGACTTAATTACGGGTAATGTGTTTTTTGGAAATATTACAGCATCATTTACGCAAGATAAAATTGTGAGTAATACCCGTTTATTGAGTGGCACCACACAAGAAACAACCTACAAAAATACGAATGGCTATTTTACGGTAATTGGTTTTTACAATGTATCTAAACCCATAAAAAACCGAAAATATGTTTTCAATCTCGGTGGTAATGTTGGATACAATAACAATGTTTCGTATATTAGCAACAATATCAACACGCAAAAGAATATTGGTAAAAACTGGGTTGTAGGTCAACGGTTTTCAACAGACATTAAAATAAAAAAATGGTTGGAGACAACGTTTAGTGCCAATTACAGCATCAACAGCAACAGCAATAGTATCCAATCGGAATTGAATTCGAATAGTGTGGCTTGGACATTGTCACATAATTCCAGGGTTTTTATCAAGCAGGATTTGATTTTGAGTTATGAAATTGACAAGACATTCAATACAGGTTTGTCTACCAATGCAACTGCAAATCCTTTGATTATTAATGCAACGTTGGAAAAGCAATTGTTAGAAAAGAAAAATCTATCTTTAAAGCTGCAAGCATTCGATGTGTTGAATCAAAATATTGGGTTGAGTAGAAGTGTAACAGGGTCGGGATTTACAGATACAAGAACCAATAGATTGGGTAGATATTTTTTGTTTAGTTTTGTTTGCAGACTGAATAAATTTAAGGGGGAAATGCAGCAAGATGGCAACAGGATGACGATGCCAATGCGCGGAGGGGGAGAAATGAAGGGCATGTTTTAATAAAATATTTTAAATTTAATAAACCAAAAACAGCGTTGATATGAAATTGAAACTTGGACTTTTTTTATGTGTATTGGTAGCAACCATTTCTTGTTCAAAAAAAACGCCGATAGTTGTGGGCGCTTCCGTAACAACGCTATCCTGTAGCAGTGCTTCATTTTCAGCAGCTGCAACCGTAAATGCATCGTACACTGCAGTAGCTACGGTTCCATATGCGGGAGGAAATGGAGTGGCATACCCAGTTGGAACTGCAATAGCATCGACAGGTGTAACAGGACTGACAGCTGTATTGCAATCGGGTACTTTAGCCAATGGAAATGGTAACTTATCATTTAGTGTATCAGGCACACCGGCGACAACGGGAACAGCTATTTTTTCAATTAATTTTGGTGGAAAGTCATGCTCGTTTAATTTGATGGTAAATGCAGGTGGATCGGGAGTTCCATCAGTTTTCAATAGCATTTATGGAGCAACGAGTATTACATACGATGGAACATATGTAGTTGTAAAAACAGCAGATCAGCCCAATCACAAAAGTGTGTATTGGCCCATCAATAATTCAATGTATGAAGCGTTTAGCGGACCAACATTTAATGATAGTTCATTTATTAGAGCCCCAGGAAATATTATCACCCAAAATATCACATTAAAAATTCCGCCGAATCCAGTTGCTGCAACGGTTCACCAAAATACACCAATGGGTGTAATTGGAGTAGCGTTGGATGGG
>CAIQHJ010000238.1 GCA_903871575.1 uncultured Bacteroidota bacterium | reverse complement strand
CTGGAGCATTGATTGGATTTTTTAGTGGAATGGATTTGGTGGCAGCTATTAAACTGTTGATTGAACCCAGTGGATTTTTTAAAGCTTCTGCGGGGTTGTTTTTTAGGTGAATTAACTTTTTTACATTTTCAAGGCTGTTTCTGAAAATAAATTGACTTCGCTCCAAAGTGCCAAAAATGTTAGACACTGCGCGATATGGTGAACCTTTTACTTTTTCAAACAACAAAGCAGGGCCTTGATTTTCGTAAACCCTGAGATGGATGGCCGCCATTTCAAGATGAGGGTCAACGGGGGTTTTGATTCTTACCAAATGTCCGTTTTTTTCAAGATCGATTAAGCAATCTGCTAAAGAATGATAAGCCATTGATGAGTTTAAAAGTACACAAAGATTGGTGATATAATTCAAAAACAAAAATGCGACTTAAAGGTTCGGGCAATCTACACTTGCGGGCTTTCTGCCAGGAACAAATTCTTTTCTTTTTCCTTTGGCTTGCAGTCGTTTAACGATGGCGATGGTAGCAAAATAGTAACTGTCTTTGTTGTTGGGGTTTCCTCTTGGTGTGCCGGCAACCGGATAATCGGGGCCGTTGGGAAGTTGGTCGCCTTTGTAGGCAATTTTGGGCGCGTTCTCTCCTTTTTTTGCAATCAGCAAGGCTTTGTCGATATAAGTAGTGCTCACATCATCGAGGTAATCGGTGTTGGTGAGGTGAAGGCCAATCGAAGCGGAGAAACGAATATTTTTACTAATGGCATAATTCATACCCACACCAAATGGAATGGTGTATTCTGTTAGTTCATATTTTTTTCTTTTATCGTAAAATCCTTGCCCTTCTGTATCAAACTCTGAAAGATAAATTCTGCCGCCGTTGCTTAAATCGTAATAGGGATTGTATTTAAAGTAGCCAAAGCCACCAAATAAAAACGGGGTTGCATTGTATTCGTATAAATCGAAAAGGTTGTATTCTCCGTACAAAGCAACTTCACTGATCTCTGATTGGAATTGTAAATTTCTTTTTCGGTTGAATGGGTTGTATTTGTCGTTTCCGCTAACTTTTGCCTGGTGGTACAATAAGTTGATAAATATTCTGCTGGTGAGTTCGTATTTAATACCAACGCCATAAACGATTCTGGCTTGTAGGAAAGAAAATGGTGTTTCCTGTAAATCTCCACGATAGCCTGAAGCACCATAGTGTGCAGTAAAAAATAAATGTTGTGCAGATGCGTTTAAACCACAAAAGAACACAGCAAAGAGTATGGTCTTTTTTAGGTATTGCATTTAAATCAGGTTAAGCGATGAAAAGCAAATGTATTATTTATTCATGTACATTACTTCTTTGATCAATTTAACAGTACGCGTTACATCTGGAAGATAAGCATTCACCAAATTGGGAGCATAGTGCATTGGTGCATCTGCAGAGGTAATTCTTCGGATGGGTGCGTCTAAATAATCAAATCCTTCTTTTTGAATTCTATAGGTTATTTCGGAGGAAACAGATGCGAATGGCCATTGTTCTTCTACAATCACCAATCGATTTGTTTTCTTCACGCTTTCTAAAATAGTGTACCAATCGAGCGGACGAATGGTTCTTAAGTCGATTACTTCAGCGCTGATGTTTTCTTTGGCTAATTCTTCTGCTGCACCCAAAGCCACTTTCATCATTTTATTAAATGAAACAATGGTAACATCAGCACCTTCTCTGCAAATATTTGCTTTACCAATTGGAATGATATATTCTCCTTCAGGAACTTCACCTTTATCGCCATACATCAATTCGCTTTCCATAAAAACGACCGGATCTTCATCCCTGATGGCGGATTTTAATAAACCTTTGGCATCATATGGATTGCTAACAGAAATAACTTTTATTCCAGGAATGTTGGCATACATGCTTTCAAAAGCTGTTGAGTGTTGTGCACCCAATTGACCTGCACTTCCGTTTGCGCCTCTAAATACAATGGGACAGCCAACTTGTCCGCCACTCATGGCCAACATTTTTGATGCGGTATTTAAAATCTGATCCAATGCCAATACTGCAAAGTTCCAGGTCATGAATTCTACAATTGGACGAAGTCCGTTTTGTGCCGCTCCTACTGCAATGGCTGAAAAACCCAATTCCGCAATAGGCGTATCTATTACTCTTTTTGCGCCAAACTCATCCAGCATACCCTGACTAACTTTATATGCGCCATTGTATTCTGCAACTTCTTCTCCCATCAAAAATACCCGCTCATCTAATCTCATTTCTTCCTGCATGGCTTCTCTTAGTGCTTCTCTGAACGTAATTTGTCGCATTTTTTATTCTTGTTTTTAACGATTTAATTGAATGTGGTGCAAATTTATTCTATCAATGCCACACAAACAAATACTATTATCGAAGTTTGTTGAAACTTGGTAAAAAAGCCAGCGAATCTTTTGAAAAAAAATGGACGATTGAAGTCGTCCATTGAAAATAATTGAAAGTATGGTATACAAATTTAGCAGGCCTCAATAACCATTGCACTAGCACCACCGCCACCATTACAAATACCAGCTGCACCATAAACGCCATTGTTTTGTTTTAAAACATTAATCAATGTAACAATGATTCTGGCGCCGCTGCAACCAAGTGGATGCCCCAATGAAACTGCACCACCGTTTACATTAACTTTTGATGGATCTAAATTCATTCGTTTGGTATTTTCTATGCCTACAACTGCAAAAGCTTCATTTAATTCCCAAAAATGGATGTCAGACATTTGAAGCCCGGCTTTTTCAACTGCTTTAGGAACGGCAATAGCCGGAGAAGTGGTAAACCACTCTGGCGCTTGTTCTGCATCTGCACATCCTTTTATTTTAGCAATTGGCTTCAATCCCAACTCATCTGCTTTGGTTTTACTCATCAATACCAAAGCAGCAGCTCCATCATTCATGGTAGATGCATTGGCAGCAGTTACAGTGCCATCTTTAATGAAAGCACCTTTCAACTCTGGAATTTTATCAAACTTTACATTAAATGGTTCTTCATCCTTTGAAAATAAAATAGGATCCCCTTTTTTTTGTGGAATGGCAACTGGAACAATTTCGTCATCAAACTTTCCGGCATTCATCGCTTCCTGACTTCGTTTATAGCTTTCAATAGCAAACTGATCTTGATCGGCTCTTGAAATTTGGCAAGTTGATGCACACAATTCTGCTGCATTTCCCATGGCCTTTCCGTCGTAAACATCAGTTAAACCATCTTTTGCCAAACCATCTACCATTTGAACGTTGCCATATTTATTTCCCCATCTCATGGTATCTACATAAAACGGCACATTGCTCATGCTTTCCATTCCCCCGGCAACAACCACATCTGCATCGCCCATTAAAATGCTTTGCGCACCCAGTGCAATAGCTTTCATGCCACTGGCGCAAACTTTATTAATGGTAGTACAAACCACTTCGTTTGATAAGCCTGCAAACTTTGCCGCTTGCCTGGCTGGCGCTTGTCCCATATTGGCTTGAATAACAGCGCCCATCAAAACTTCATTAACAATGGCAGAATCGATGCCTGCTTTTTCGATAGCGCCTTTGATGGCAATGGCACCCAATTGAGTTGCTGAAAAGTTTTTCAATGCGCCACCAAAACTTCCCAATGGTGTTCTTACGGCGGAAATAATATATACTTCTTGCATGTTGATTTTTTTTAGTACGCAAATGTATAGCTATTTTTTTCAGATTTTTCTAAATATCACGTCAGGTTGTTTTCATTGCTTGATTTTTATTCAATTAAAACCATAGAAATTGATGTAATAAAAAAAATACGACATCAATACTTGCAAAATAAAAATAAGTTGTTTAGATTTGAATAATCGCTTACATCAAGCCGTACCATTATTCCAATCTTAAGAAAATTCCGCTACCCAATATCTACAGCGAATTACCACATCATTAATTTTGATTGAATTTTATTTTCATAGCTGAAATAGTTTAATTTCACAACCATAGAAACCCAAACAAGAAAACAATGCGCTTACCAACCCAACTATTCTTGCTGCTTTCTGTCTTTACCATACTCGGCATGTCTTCATGTGTGAGTACTAAGCAAGCAAGTTATTTTGCAGAAACCATTG
Source organism: uncultured Bacteroidota bacterium (assembly GCA_903871575.1). Classification (GTDB taxonomy): domain Bacteria; phylum Bacteroidota; class Bacteroidia; order Chitinophagales; family Chitinophagaceae; genus Ferruginibacter. The sequence continues at coordinate 3,067 of CAIQHJ010000238.1, read as the reverse complement.
ATACCACCATCATTGTAAGAAATGAAGATACGGCTGCAGTTATCCAAAAAAACGACATTTTAAGTGTGTACATTAGTAGCTTAAATCCAGAAGCTTCTGCCGTTTTTAATGCACCCAATTCTTTAGCCACCAGTACTTCCACTACCAATGGTTCTACTTCTGCTGGAGGTTATTTGGTAAATGTGGATGGCTTTATTCAGTTGCCTATTCTTGGCAATATTCACGCAGCCGGACTAACCAAAAAACAACTAAAAGCAGAGATTACCAATTCGATTTTAGAAAAAAAATTATTACTTGATCCCATCGTTACCATCAGGCATTTGAATTATGAAGTAACGGTAATTGGGGAAGTAGGAAAACCAATGGTGATCAATGTTCCCAATGAAAAAATCTCTTTGCTCAAAGCATTGGGTATTGCTGGCGACATCACTGTTTTTGGTAAAAAAGAAAACGTAATGTTGATTAGAGAAATTGAAGGAAAAAGAAAAGTGAAACTCATCGACCTCAATTCTAAAACATTTTTAAGCTCCCCTTATTATTACTTGCAACCCAACGATGTGGTGTATGTGGAAGCCAACAAATACAAAGTCATCAACGCCAACAGAAACCAACAATTGTTGCCAACCATTTTAAGTGGTTTGTCGGTCGTTGCTTTAGTTATCACAGCACTATTGAGAAAATAACATGACGAAGAAAAAACAACATAAAGTACCTGTAAAGCAAGAAGAAAACATCTTCATGCAGTTGGTGTCGAGGTACATATTTTATTGGCCGCTTTTTTTGATTTTATTGCTGATTTTCATGTCGGGTGCTTTTATATTTATTCGATATGCAACACCCAAATATGAAGCCACCGCAACCCTCATCATCAAAGATGAAAAGAAAGGTACAGAAGATACCAAGGTGATGGAAGATTTGAACATGATGAATACCAAAAAGATTATTGAAAATGAAATAGAAGTATTGCAATCCAGAACCATCATGACAGAAGTGGTGAAAAGCTTGCACTTGTATGCACCAATTTTTCAAGAAGGAAAAATTAGAAGTGTTTCTGGCTACGTGATTGCTCCATTAGAAATCATTGCAGCCAACCCAGATTCGATTCATCCTGCAAAAAAAATCATGTTGAAATATGACCAGAAAACTGGTGGGGTTTTTTTAAATGGCAAATATGCAGGCCTAACAAACGAATGGATTAATTCTGAATTTGGCAAATTGAAATTCATTCCCAACAAACGATATGAACCTTCTATTAATCCAGAAAAACCCTTTTACTTTTCTCTGGTAGAACCTAAAGATGTAACCAAAACAATTTTAAAAGGTTTACAAGTTATTTCAGTAAACAAACTTTCTTCAATCATCAATTTATCATATAGAGACGAAGTTCCAGAGCGTGCCGAAAATATTTTAAATCAGCTGATTGTGATGTACGACAGATCTTCGGTTGAAGAAAAAAATGCTTTAGCAAAAAATACATTAAGCTTTGTAGAAGAAAGATTAAATGCAGTTTCTCAGGATTTGGATTCGATAGAAAAAACAGTTCAAGGATACAAAACCGGAACGGGTGCTTCAGATATTAGTACCCAAGGACAATTGTACTTGCAAAATGTAAGTAGCAATGACCAAGAGCTGGGAAAAATCAACATGGAACTAGCGGTTTTAGATCAAGTAAGTCAAGCGGTAAACTCAGGCAATATCACCAGTGGTGGAATGATGCCATCTACTGTAGGCATCGCTGATCCCAATTTGTCTAAATTGATGAGCGATCTAAACACCAAAGAATTGGAGTATGAAAAATTGAGAAAAACCGTAGCAGAAAACAATCCCATGTTGGTTTCCATTAGGGATCAAATCAATAAAATACGACCAAGCATTATTGATAATTTGTCGAGCCAAAGAAAAAACTTGGAAGCCAGCAGAAGCAATTTAACACAAACAAACAACAAGTATAATTCCATGTTGAGCACCATTCCTCAAAAGGAAAGAGCCATATTGGATATGAGTAGAGACCAAAATGTAAAGAGTGGTATTTATTCATTCTTGCTACAAAAAAGAGAAGAGAGTGAATTGTCATACGCTTCTACCCTTTCCAACAGTAGAGTGATTAATGCTGCACAATCTTCCAAATTTCCAGTAAGTCCCAATAAAATGTTTATCATGTTGGGCGCTATGGCAGCTGCATTGGGAGTTGGGTTTTTATTCATCAGTGCCAAAGAAGGATTGAGCAGAAATATTTTGTATAGAAAAGATTTGGAAGCAATGACTTCGGTTCAGGTAATTGGAGAAATTGCACACAACGAAACCAAAGAATCGATTGTGGTGGAAAAAGGAAAAAGAAGTTTCATCGCAGAAGAATTTAGAAAAATAAGGGTGTCATTACATTTTTTAGGGATAGACAATCATCGCAAGAAAATTTTAATCACATCTAGTATTCCTGGTGAAGGGAAAAGTTTCATTGCGGCTAATTTAGCCACCAGCAATGCTTTAGCAGGAAAGAAAGTATTGTTGGTTGATATCGATTTACACAAACCGGGTTTGGGAAAAATGTTTGGCAAGTCAACCGAAGATGCAGGTTTGAGCGATTTTTTAATGGGCAAGAAAAAACCAGATGACATCATCAAAAAAACCAATGATTACGAAAACTTATTTTTTGTTTCGTCTGGTTCTATCCATGAAAGTCCTTCTGAATTGTTGTTGAATGGCAAAATTGAAGATTTTGTTGCGCATGTAGAAGATAAATTTGATTTGATTATTTTAGATACAGCACCTTCCGTTTTGATAACCGATGCGTTTGTATTGACAAATCTTTGCGATGCAACTTTGTATATTGTACGACATAAGTACACGCCCAAAATGTTGTTGAAAAGATTAGACGAAAATATGGAAGTGAATCCATTTAAAAATTTGGCTATCATATTTAATGGGGTTAAGAAAAGAGGATTTTTTAAAAACAATTATGGTTACGGTTATGATTATGTTTACGGAGGGAAGTACGGAGATGACAACAAAAAGAAATAGTATTGATGTTGCTCAGCGCTTCAATATTAATTTAAAAATATCTTTGAAT
>CAIQHJ010000237.1 GCA_903871575.1 uncultured Bacteroidota bacterium | reverse complement strand
GTTGTGGTGAGTACCTATCAAAGCGTTACGGGCACTGGTGTTAAAGCTGTGGATCAATTGATGAATGAAAGAAAAGGTTTAAAAGGCGAAATGGCGTATAAATACCCAATCGATTTAAATGCCATACCCCACATCGATGTTTTTTTAGACAATGGTTATACCAAAGAGGAAATGAAAATGACCAATGAAACCAAAAAAATAATGGGTGATGATTCAATTCTACTAACAGCCACTTGTGTACGAATACCAACCATTGGCGGGCATAGCGAATCGGTTAATATTGAGTTTGAAAATGATTTTGATGTACAAGAAGTTAAATCACTTTTAGCAAACACACCTGGTGTAGTGCTTCAAGATGATGTTGATAATTTCATCTATCCAATGGCCATTACGGCTCATGATAAAGACGACACTTTCGTTGGCAGAATAAGAAGAGATGAAACCCAAGCCAATACCATGAATTGCTGGATAGTAAGCGATAATTTACGTAAAGGTGCGGCTACAAACGCGGTTCAAATTGCGGAGTATTTGTTGAAGTATGGTCTTATATAAAGCTGTTTGAGAGGTTTGAGAAGTTTGTGAGGTTTGTTGTTTGGTGTTTGGCGTTTGGTGTTGGAACGAAATCAAATCCTGTATCCAATACGTTTGGTGTTTGGCGTTTGGTGTTGAATGCTCAAAACAGAACGAAATCATATATATTATCTAGCATCTCGAAATATACATCTAACCTTTTGTAAGGGTTGAAAATTTTCAACCCCTCCTTGAACCCATTGAACATTTTGAACCAATTAAATCTGTTCAACTTATTGAACCTCACAAACCTCACAAACCTCATAAACTTCTCAAACCTCACAAACCTTCTAAACCTGCTCCAAAAAAAATTACACGTTTTTCCTTTCGCCTTAACTTTTTTCCTATATTTAACTTTAATATAAAATTAACATTTTAAACTAAAACCCAAAAAATGAGAAAAGTACTCTTAACCTTGTTGGTTATGATGTCTGTTTCGTTGAGCGTTTTTGCGCAAAAAACGATAACAGGTAAAGTAACAGATGCCAGCGGCAAACCGATTTCAAATGTTTCAGTACTCGTGAAAGGAACCAAAGTTGGTACCGCCACAGCTGCTGATGGAACTTACAGCATTCAAGTTCCTGCAAATGGTAAAGTGCTCGAATTTAGTTCGTTGAATTATGAGGCATACACCATCAACATTGGATCTAAATCAATCATCTCTCCAAGTTTAAATCCTGCCGAATCAAAAGATATGGCTGAAGTGGTTGTTACAGGTATAAGTAAAATTAAGAAATCACAATATGCAGGGGCAGCTACAAAAATCTCTGAAAAAGAATTGAAAAATCAACCTGTTGGTTCATTTGATCAGATTCTTCAAGGACGTGCTCCAGGTATTACTGCTTTAACTTCTAGTGGTCAGCCAGGTTCTGCTACGAATATCATCATTCGCGGCACAGGTTCAATCGCAGGTGGCACTTCACCATTATATGTAGTGGATGGAATTCCTGTTGAAGCCTCTGTTTTTCAAGGATTCAACCCAAATGATTTTGCTTCTATAGATGTATTAAGAGATGCGGCTTCTACCTCTTTATATGGTTCTCGCGGTTCTGCAGGGGTAATCGTAGTTACTACTAAAAAAGGTGTTTCTGGTAAATTAAAATTCAGTTACTCTGCTCAATATGGTGTAAAAGCTAAACCAGAATTCGCTTTCAGACCAATGAACACCACTGAATTGTTAGATGCACAAAAAAAATATGGTGTAATTCTTGCTCAAGGTGATGCATCAAGCCCGGTTGCCATCAACCCATTAATGCCAGGTTTTTACTATTCTACTGCAAATCCAAGATATCAAACACTTAGCACTGCTGAAAGAACTGAAAATGCAAGATTATTGGATTCTATCAAAAAAATAAATACCAATTGGGGAGATCAAATCTTCAGAACGGGTAATTTCAGCAACCATCAAGTTACTTTATCAGGTGGTACTGGAAAAACTAGAATTTTAAGCAGCATTGGTATGTATAGTGAGGAAGGTATTACACTTCGTACAGACATGAAGCGTATAACCTTTAGAAATAACATGGATTATGCTGATGATAAAGCTTCATTTTCTTTCAATTCAAATATTGGATACACAAAAAGAAGTTTCCAACAATCTACTGCTGGAAACAGTTTAGGTAATCCGTTTTTAACCTCAGCAGTAAACGTGCCTTATGCAAGAGTTTATAATGACGCTGGTGGATTTGCAACTGGATTAGGTTCATCTTTTGCAGCAGCTAATCAGTTGGAGTTAACCAAATACGACGAAAACTACAACAACCAAATTAAAGCCACATTGGGCGTTAATGGTGCATATAAAATAACTGAAAACATAACTGCTGCAATTACTTCAGGTATAGATTTCCGTGAAACACAAAATACCAATTACGGAAGTAAATTACCTTTTGTGCGCCAAAGTTCAACAAGCATTACAGGAAGAGCAGGTTTCCAAACAGAAGGGTTATCACGTTTTTTCCGTGCTACAGTTCGTCCTTCTGTAACCTATAAAAATACTTTCCAAGAAAAGCACGATGTTGAATTTGCTGCTTATAGCGAGTACATCAGAGAGTATAATAAATTATTCAGCGCAACTGGATACGGTACTGATCCAAAGCGTCCAAACACAATGGCATCAATCATTCAGGGTAATGCGGTGAATCAATTATATGCTGTAGTTAATAGTCCCGAAACTAGAAAATCACAAAGTGCGTTGGTTTCTGGTTTAGCAACAGCGCGTTACACTTACGACAGCAAGTACACATTAACTGCTTCATATCGTAGAGATGGATCTTCTAAATTACCGGTTG
>CAIQHJ010000236.1 GCA_903871575.1 uncultured Bacteroidota bacterium | reverse complement strand
GCTATGTGTTCGATTGGGATATTCCATGAATTGAAATTGTTTTCCATTTTTCACCAGCTCATTGATCAGTGCTTCTGCATTGCTAAAATGTACATTGTCATCTCCACTACCATGCACCAACAACAATTTCCCTTTCAAGCCATTTGCATAAGTAATCGCTGAACCCTTAACGTAATCCTGCATATTTTCTTGTGGCAAACCCATGTATCTTTCTGTGTAAATGTTGTCATAAAACAACAAATTCGAAATCGGCGCAATGGCAATCCCAGTGCTAAACATTTCCGGGAACTGAAACATTAAGTGCAATGTTGATGAACCGCCTCCACTCCAACCCCATACTGCAACCCTTTCCTTATCTATGTATGCAGCTTCCAACACTTTCCGCACACCCATCGCCATGTCTCTAATATTGATTTGTCCATTGCGACGATAAATCGACTTGCGCCATGCAGCGCCTTTTATTGCTGGGGTGCCCCGATTGTCTAATGCCAATTGTATATACCCATCCTCACTCATGTTGCCGTCATACAAGAAATTATCATGGTTTCCAAACACATCATCTGTTGTAGTGGTGCCCGGCTCTCCATAAACATACACCACCAAAGGATATTTTTTATTGGGATTGAAATTTTTTGGTTTCCGAATCCAGGCATCTAATTCGATGCTGTCTACCGTAAATATTTTAACATATTCAACAGCAATATCTGGATCTGTTTTCAGTGTTTTTGCAATCGATTTTTCTGCATTCAACAATGTGTTTTCTGGAAAGCGAACCCATTCTTTAACCGGGAAACTGTTGTAATTGCTGAAGCTGTGCATTGCCAAACGTCCATTGGGTGAAATGCTGTATTGATGCGTTCCTTTCAATGCTCTATTGCTTAGTAATTCTGCAGGATTGTCTTTAAATAACTTTGAATTGTTGTTGATGGGAACTCTGTACAAATAGCGTTGGGTTGCATTTTCTGGTGATGCCGTAAAATAAATATAATTGTTCAACTCATCGATTGCATTTATTTTATCGATATCATAATTCCCTTTCGTGAGCAATGTGGTGGTTTTGCCGTCTCTGCTGATCTTGTAGATATGCCTCCATCCATCTTTTTCGCTCACCCATAAAAATGCACTGTGCTCATTCACCCAATTCCAGCCCATAAAATTATCCATATTGATATCCACCCAAGCGTTGTCATTCTCTGCCCAAAATGTTCTTGCCGAACCGTCAAGTGTATTGCAATATATCAACTTGCTTTCTTGCTGTTTTCTATCCAATTGCTGAACAACCAATTCATTGGCATCACTCCATTCCATATGGGTGATATAATGCTGTTGTGCATCTCCTTCAATTTTCATCCAACGTGTTACACCATTAACCAATGAAACCACACCAATTTTTGCTGGCGAAGGCGACTGACCAACTTTAGGATATTCAACAGGAATGATGGATGAATACACTGAATCGGTTGTATTCAGCATGAAATAATCCCTTGTCTTGCTGCCATCTATTTGCCAATAGGCAATGCTCTTGCTATCTGGGCTCCATCTAAATCCATCTCTACAACCAAACTCTTCTTCATATACCCAATCAAATGTACCATTGATTAATTTTCGGGTACCGTTTGTCGTTAGTTTCTTAATTGCGCCACTTGAAATATCTTCGGAAAAAATATTGTGCTCGCTTACATACCCTACCATTTTATTATCCGGAGAAAACTTAGCAAACATCAATGATTGTGTAGGCAAATTTTTTCCCAATTGATGCAAATCGTTTTTAATTAAATCTAAGATCCAATAATCTCCTCTGGTATTGTACCTCCATACTTTTGCTGAATTAACGTACAATAAAACTTTGGAATTGTCGCCATTGAATGTATACGATTGTACAACCAATGGATTTGCTTTACCCGAAGGCGTTAATTGCTCTTTTTTTACCAATACTGTTTGCTCTGTTTTGGATGGATCAATTTTTACAATCTCTCCATTCTTAATTTGAGTATAGGATAATCCATCTTTTGTCCAGTTGATCTCTCCCGATTGAGCAAAACTGAACTGAACAAATAGCATGCAGACAAAACCTAAAACACCATTGCAATATTTCATTTAACAGATTTTATTTGATAAAAATTGGAAATTATTTTCGCTGCTAAAATTAGCAATTATAATAGGATAATGAACGCTTTACATAAAAAGACGCTTAAATTTGTTGGAGTAACGGCTTATGCAAAAAGAAAAAATTAGAATCGACAAATACCTCTGGTCTATTCGACTATTTAAAACCAGAACCTTGGCATCTGATGCATGTGAAAATGGCAAAGTCAAATGCAATGGAGAAAACATCAAACCTTCAAAAAATGTAGCTGTTGGAGATGAATATGAAATTAAAACCACAGCAAAAAAATGGTTGATAAGAGTTACTGCATTGTTGCAAAATAGGGTACAATATACAGAGGCCATCAAACATTATGAAGACATCACCCCGCCTGAAGAATTGGAAAGAATTCAATTTGAAGCGGCTGTTTTCCATACCGGAAAAAGGATGAGTAAAGTGGGTAGGCCAACCAAAAAAAACAAGCGCGATTTGGATCAATTTATGGATGGACCATAAAAACCCAATCCCCAATTAAAAAGTAAAACACAAAATGAAAATCGACATCATATCTGTTGTGCCAGAATTATTGGATGGGCCTTTTTCCCATTCTATCATGAAACGTGCACAAGAAAAAGCATTGTTGCAAGTAAATGTTATCAACTTAAGGGCTTACACAACTTATCCAAGAGCGCAGGTTGATGATTACCCATTTGGTGGTGGTGCTGGCATGGTGATGATGATTGAACCTTTGGTGAATGCGGTTGAATCACTGCAAGAAAAAACAACGTACGATGATGTTATTTTTTTAACCCCCGATGGCGAAACCTTCAATCAAAAAATGGCCAATCAACTATCATTGAAAAATAATCTCCTGATTATCTGTGGTCATTACAAAGGTGTTGATCAACGTTTTAGGGATCATTTTGTAACAAAGGAAATTTCGGTGGGAGATTATGTTTTGAGTGGTGGCGAATTGGCTGCAGCTGTGATTACAGATGCAATAGGCCGTCTCATCCCTGGCGTGTTAAACAATGAAACTTCGGCACTCAGCGATTCTTTTCAAGATAATTTATTGGCGCCTCCGGTGTATACCCGACCAGAAGAATTTAGAGGCTGGAAAGTGCCAAGTGTTTTGATGAGCGGCAACCACAAACACATTGATGAATGGCGACACGAACAATCCTTACAGCGAACAACAGAAAGAAGGCCCGATTTATTGGACTAATTTTTTTTAACATACAAATACTCTGCAAATCCCAATAGATCCCAGAATATATTTCCTTGTAATTTTTTTCCTCGAACCCAGCTCGAAATAATTCTAAATGGCATCGCCAACATAAACCATCCATTCCGTCTTGTGCCTGCTTGTATAACTTTACATTTGTTTTCTTCAAACAAGGTAGTCAGCTCTGGAACTGAATAAACACGCACGTGCGTAGGATCATCATTAAAATTTAAAGACCCATACATTGATGGAAGTGTGGTACTTTTTTTACCTGGATATTCTAAATACAAAAACCCACCCGACTTCAGTTTTGGCAACAACTGCTTAATCACTTCATCGCCATTGTACAAATGTTCAATCACATGTACCATCCAAATACCATCAAAATAATTATCCGGTATTGCACGCATATCTAGCTTTGTTAGATCCATCTCATAAAATGCACTCATCAAATCAAAATCAGCTGCACTATTGTTGTAGTCTCTTTCCAAATCAACGCCGTGGTATTCGCATTGCGGAAATACATTCTTTATCTTTGATGCAGAATGATTGCCAGCTCCGATGTCGAGCAAGCGAAAATTTCTTTTTCCAAAAGATTTTTTCATATAAAAAATCTTGGAAACAAAAGTGGATGCAAAAGCTGATAAACGCATGCGCAAATATAAATAGAACGCATTCAAATTTCGACACCTATTTTACCAAACATGTGCATTTTTAATTACCAAGATTTTTTAACATCATGAATAACTTCAAAATTACCGGCAACATTGTAGACATCTACAAGCAACACATCTTCTGGGGATCTCTGCAAATTGAGCATGGTTTTATTGTCTCTATTGTTCCGTTAGCGGATGAAAAAAAAGGAGCACCCTATATCCTTCCGGGTTTTATAGACAGCCATGTGCATATTGAAAGCTCGATGCTGGTTCCTTCTGAATTTGCGCGTTTAGCCGTGGTTCATGGAACGGTTGGCACTGTGAGCGACCCACACGAAATTGCCAATGTTTGTGGCTTGGATGGCGTACACTACATGATTGAAAATGCCAAAACAGTTCCCCTTAAATTTTGCTTTGGCGCACCCAGCTGTGTGCCCGCTACACAATTTGAAACTGCTGGCGCAGCCATTGATGCGGATGAAATCAATCAATTGCTAAGCATGCCAGATATTCATTACCTCAGTGAAATGATGAACTTCCCAGGCGTGTTGCATGATGATGCAGAAGTGATGAAGAAAATAACATGGGCTAAGCATCACCAAAAGCCCATCGATGGTCATGCACCCGGACTAACGGGAAAGGATGCAAAAAAATACATCGAAGCAGGCATTACCACCGACCATGAATGCTTTACTTATGAAGAAGCCAGAGAGAAATTATCGCTGGGAATGAAAATCATTATCAGAGAAGGCAGCGCTGCAAAAAACTTTGATGCGCTCATCGACCTGTTGAACGAACATGCAGACAACATGATGTTTTGTAGCGACGACAAACACCCAGATAGTTTAGCCATCGGTCACATCAACCAACTTTGTGCAAGGGCTGCAGCCAAAGGCATTTCAATTTATAAAATTTTACAGGCCGCTTGCATCAATCCAGTGAAGCATTACGCAATGAATGTGGGTACACTAAAAGAAAATGATCCTGCAGATTTTATCATCGTTAATAACCTGAGTGCTTTTGACGTCATCAAAACTTTTATTAACGGACAGCTTGTTGCAGAAAATGGTGTTTCATTATTAAATCCAGCAACAGCGGATATCATTAACCAATTCGATTGCCCAAAAAAATTAGCTGAAAATTTTTCCATACCCTTTCAAGCACAGACAGAAATACCTGTAATTGCTGTACTCGACGGACAATTGATTACGCACAAAATGATGATGCAGCCAACAGTTGTAGCATCTCAAATGGTTTCAGATACCAGCAAAGACCTATTAAAAATTGTAGTGGTTAACCGTTACCGTGATGAAGTGGTGGCCAAAGCATTCATCACAAATACGGGCATCAAAAAAGGCGCACTTGCTTCTTCTGTTGCACACGACAGCCACAATATTGTTGCCGTTGGTGTTTCAGATGAAATGATTTGCAAAGCTGTAAATGCTGTCATCGAGGCTAATGGCGGAATTGCAGCTGTGGATGATCACCATACACATTTGTTGGCTTTGCCTGTTGCTGGATTGATGAGTGTGAACAACGGTTATGAGGTGGCCAATGCCTATACCGCAATAGATGCATTTGCAAAAAATCAATTGGGATCTACGTTGAGTGCACCATTTATGAGCATTTCATTTATGGCTTTGCTGGTGATTCCTGCGTTGAAATTAAGTGACAAGGGATTGTTTGATGGCAACCAATTTTCGTTCGTAGATTATTAATCAGTCGACTTCGCAGCAATGATTTTTATTTTTACATGTTCAGTTCCTTTCGGAGCATAATATTTTGACTTAAAAGCAGATGAAGTGCCCGGCTTTATTGTTTCGTATATCACCTCTTCATCTTCTTCCAACATTGCATTTGTTTTGCTGTAAAATGCAATATGAATGGTGATGTCTTTATATGCCACAACAGTTGCTTTATTGAAAATTTCTCCTTTCAAAACCGTTTGACCAATCAAATTTCTTTTGTCTTTTGTTTCTACTGATAAAAATTTCAAAGGTGTTTTTCTTTCAATTTCCTCAATGGTCATTTTACTTTTCTCGTAGGTGTCATTTTGTTTCGATGACATTTTTTTGTCATTGCAACCCATCAATATCATTATCGAAAACACAAAAAGGAATAGTTGATTTTTCATTGTGATTTTTTTACGGATGAACAAAACAACATTGAACGCGCCCTTTGTGAGGCAATATTGTTTTGAAATTGTGTTGTTCAAATTTACAGTTCGTAATCATATTTAAATTAGATTTGAGAGATTATATTTTGACTATTTTCTTCAATTAAAAAATTATTTTCATGATTATACATTTGGGAGCGACTCATTCTTTGGTGAGCAATTGGGTTGGAGAATTAAGAAACATTCACGTCCAAGGCGACAGAATGCGCTTCAGAAGAAACCTCGAGCGCATTGGGGAAGTGATTGGATATGAAATCAGCAAACAACTGACTTCTGTGAAGCATACGGTAACAACACCTTTGGGCGATGCCATTGTAGATACCTTGGCCGATCAGCCCGTATTGGCCACCATCTTACGAGCCGGTTTGCCTATGCACCAGGGGTTGATGAATTATTTCGATAAAGCCGACAACGCCTTCCTCAGCGCATATAGAAAACACCATCCCGATGGTAGTTTTGAAATTTGTTTGGAGTATATGAGTTGTCCAGATTTGAGCAATCGGGTGCTGATTTTATGCGATCCGATGTTGGCTACCGGCGCTTCTTTGATACAATCTGTTGAGCATTTGAAACAAGCCGGTCATTATTCATCGCTGCACATCGTTTGTGCTATTGCCAGTCAAAAAGGGGTAGATGATGTGCAAGCAGCATTACCCGATGCAACCATTTGGTGCGCCGCTATTGATGCCGAAATGAACAGCAAAAACTACATTGTTCCAGGTTTGGGCGATGCCGGCGATCTGGCTTTTGGAACAAAAATGCAGCAATAATGCTATTTTATAATGAAAAACATGATTTTAAATTTTATCTACGGATTGAGCCAGGTTGCTTGAATTTTAGTTCATATTTATTATCTTTACCGGAATTAGTTTTTCCAGCATGAGAAAATTTATTCAACTTATCATTTTAGTTTTGACAGCATTTGCTGTGCAAGCACAGGATCCACATTTTTCACAATTCTTTGCTTCGCCACTTACGCTGAATCCAGCATTTACCGGAAAATTCAATGGCAATTGGAGATTGGCTGTCAATCATAGAAATCAATGGGCTTCAATCTACAATGCATACAATACTACGAGTGCTTCATTTGATTTACCTATTCAACAGAAGAGCATTCCCGAAAACGATGTATTGGGCGTTGGTATTTCTGGATTAACAGATGCCAGTGGCAATAATGCCTTAAAACTTTCTTATGGATCTGTTTCTTTATCGTATCATAAATCATTAGATGAAGATGGTTACAACACCATTGGTGCAGGTTTTCAAGGAACATATTCTTCAATGCTGCTTGATTTTAGTAAGCTTACTTTTGAAGACCAATTGACACAGACTGGTTTCACCAATCCATCAGGAGAATTTTTAGGTGTAAATCCAATACAAAAAAACAGAAGTTATTTAGATATTAACGCAGGTGTAATGTATTCAGGTTCGAGCAATGGAGAGAACAATTATTATCTTGGTTTCTCTTTGTATCACATCAACAGACCTGTGGTAAATTTCAAAGAAAAAGATTGGTACCTCACCAGTAGATCCACTGTTCATGGCGGTGGTTCCTTCCCTATTTCCGACATTTTAGATTTGAATGTTTCCTTTATACAACAGTTTCAAAACAAAGCTACCGAAACCGTATTGGGTGGTGCTTTGGCTATACTTGCCAATGGTGATCCAGAAAATCCCACCAATCTATTCTTAGGTTCTTGGATTCGCTTAGGCGACGCCATCATTCCATATATGGGATTGGAAGTTGGTGGATTGAGATTTGGCGCCAGTTATGATGCCACCAATAGCGCACTCAAAACTGCTGCTTCAAATGTAAATAGCTATGAGTTTTCTATCATCTACACAAAAAAGCCCATAGAAATAAAGGGTATTCCTTGTCCAAGATTTTAATCAGCACTCTTTTTTTTAAACAACAGTTGGCTTATTGCTTAACAAGTACATTTTCTTATGCTGAAAGAATTGATTATTTCTATACAAGCTTATTTTGAAGCCCATCAGTTTATAAAAAAACATCGGCTTTGGAAATGGATAATTGTTCCCGGGTTAATTTATGCGGTATTGTTTATTATTGGTATCTACTACTTCTGGACCTCCAGCAATGCTGCAACGGGTTGGATGTTAACCAAATTTGGCGCAAAAAAATGGCTAGATCAAATGCAAGACAGCTGGCTGAGTTTTTTCTTTTTGGTAGGACAAGTATTTATACATTTACTTTTGCTGATATTTTATTTTTCGTTGTTTAAATTTATATTCCTCATCATTGGTTCTCCCGTATTTGCTTATTTAAGTGAAAAAACACAAAGCATCATCGATGGAAAAACATTTCCTTTCAG
>CAIQHJ010000235.1 GCA_903871575.1 uncultured Bacteroidota bacterium | reverse complement strand
TGATTTTAGAGTGAGAGACAATGTAACTGCCAACAGTCGGTTGGATCAGGACAATAACTTTGCAACCGGTGGAAGCAAAGAAATTTCGTTTAGTCCAACCATTGATTATTTCATCAACCAAAGAATCAACATAAAATTATATTACGATCGAAGAAAGGTGAAGCCATACATTTCATCAAGTGCGCCTACAACCAATACAAGGGCTGGCATTCAGTTGAGAATTTCCTTATCGCAATAATTGTTCAACAACGTATAACTGAAAAGTTATCAAGTAGCTTAGCAATCATTAGATGTCTTTGTGAAAATAAAAAGCACTGGCTTGTTGTGTAGGCATGATGGTCATTTCGTTTATGCATACATGTGAGGGGAGTGTTGCAGCATAGTAAACTGCATGGGCAATATCAGCTCCGATAAGCGGTGTAAATCCATTATAAACTGCAGCTGCTTTATTTGCGTCGCCTTTAAATCGAACCAAAGAAAATTCTGTTTCCACAGCGCCTGGATGAATGGCCGTTACACGAACACAATATTTCATCAAATCGATGCGCATGGACTTTGAAATGGCATCCACAGCAAACTTACTGGCACAATACACATTTCCATTTTCATAAACTTCTTTTCCAGCAATGGAGCCAATATTGATAATTTGGGTTTTGTTTTCAATGATGATTGGCATGAGTGCCTTTGTTACATAAAGCAATCCATTGACATTGGTTTGCATCATCGTTTCCCAATCTTCAATCATTGCGTTTTCAAAACTATCTCTTCCCAAAGATAAACCTGCATTGTTCACCAATACTTGTATGTTGCGCCATGCATCAGGTATGGAACGTATTGCTTTCTCAACTTCTAATCGATCTTGCACATCGAAACACAAATCCAAAACGTCAATTTGAAATTGATCAATCAGCGATTGTTTCAATTCGGAAAGTAGGCCATTTCGTCTTCCTGTGATAATTAGATGAAACCCTTCGGAAGCGAATTTTTCTGCGCATGCTTTTCCAATACCAGAAGTTGCGCCTGTAATCAATGCAATTTTATTCATGAAGTAATTTTGTAAATGACAATTCGGTCTATCAATGTATCAACACAGCAGTGCCTTTCTGCATGATTTTTTTATTCGCCTTATAATCAAACCCTTCGGCATACCAAACATAGGTGCCTATATCTTGCACCTTTCCCTTGTATTTTCCATCCCAACCAACTTCTATGCTGTTGGTTTTAAACATCAGTTGTCCCCAGCGATTGTAAACCATAAACAAATCAACAGATTTCAAACCCAAAGCCAATGGCGTAAGTATATCATTCCTTCCATCACCATTAGGGCTAAACGCAGTTGGAACATAAAAACCAGGTAGCAATTTGTAATATTTTACAGAAATGGTATCATCATCTTCACAACCAATATTGTTGCGCACATTTACAGCATATACAATATCATCTAAAGGATTAGAAATTGGATTGGCAATGTTGAGGTTGTTGAGATAACTGGGAGAATTGGGTGTAACAACAGACCATTGGTAAAAAATGCTGCCTGTTGCATTCAATTGTAACGGTTGTCCGGTAACCACAGAAGTATCTGCTGGTCCTGCATCAGCAATCACCCTGTCGATATCTACTCTAACGGTGTCGTATACAGGTTTCGGACATCCTAAGGTATCGCGTACTTCAACAATGTAATCAATAAAATCAGCTTGAGGGTTTATTGCAATGGGATTGGGAATAGATGCATTGGATAAGTAAGAAATAGGAGACCAACTGTAGATGCTTCCTCCACTAGCTTGCAAAGAAGCGGAGGTGCCCCAACATATCATGGTGTCTGCACTAACACGTACCCTCGGGTATGGAACGGTTCTAATGGTGATAGAATCTCTTTTGTAGCAACTGCCAATATTTCCCTGAACATAATAAGTAGTTGTTGTTGCTGTAGGTGTGGCAATAGGATTTCTAATGTTCCCATTGTTTAAGGTGTTCGTTGGCGTCCAATTAAATTGTAACGCATTACCTGTGATACCAATAACCAAACCGTCTGTCTTACAAATGGTGGTGTCATTTGCTGTTCTTAAGGTAACGGTATCTACTACCCGAATCCGAACAGAATCTCTATTGGTGCAGCCGGTGTTGTCGCTATAATTTACATAATAGGTAGTATCCACATCTGGAGTAACAATGGGATTTGGAATGTTGGTATTGTTGATGTTGTAGTTTGGGCTCCAAGTATAATTTCCTACAACATTGGTACTGGCTTGCAATTGCATGTTGTCAACCGAACACATCAAAGTATCGTTGGTAACTTGTAAAACGGGTTTGTCAACAATGGTGATGATGTGT
>CAIQHJ010000234.1 GCA_903871575.1 uncultured Bacteroidota bacterium | reverse complement strand
TGTCCTTCATACAAGTTTTGATATCCAGATGTGATGAGCTGTTCGCCACCAGTTAATCCAGATTTAACTTCTACGATATCGCCGTAAACTTCTCCTAAAACAATTAATTTTCTGGTGGCCATGGTTTTGCCATTGGATGATTTCTCCATGATGTACACATACTTGTTTTTTTCGTCGCTTTGCAAGGTGTTTACAGGAATAACTACTGCTTGTTTTGCTGAATAATCTAATATTTTTACAACAACAGATTGGTTGGGCTTCAAGTATTTTTCGTAAGGAATTTTAGCTTCTGCAATGAACCCGCGTTGTGCATTTTCAATGGTTTGGCCAATCAACGAAATTTGTGTGTTAATCATTTTTCCAGCATCCGGAATATTCACCACAACAGGCATTCCTGTACGTACCTTAGAAATATAATTTTCTGGCACACTGGCCTTCACTTTTAATTTGCTGGTATTAACAATTTTAATTTGTCCCATTCCGCCAAACAATTCGCCTATCTTAACGTTTACCGTTTCTGCAACGCCATCAACATCACTATACACATTGGTTGTATTCAATTGCTCTTGTCCAACTTTTACTTGCTCTTCGGCAGATTTCAATTGGTTTTGCAATGCCTCCACGTTTGTTTTAGCAGTTATCAATTGCACTTCTGTACCAATGCCTTTTTGCCATAAATTGTTTTGACGATCGTATACATTTTTAGCAAAGCTGAGTTGTGTTTTGATGCCCTCCAACTGCTGACGTGCTGCTGTTAAAGATTGGCGCATAATGGCGTCATCTAATTTTAAAAGCAATTGTCCTTTTTTAACTACAGCTCCCTCACTTACCAATAATTGCTTAACCTGTCCACCCATTCCTCTTGGACTGATATAGGAAATATTTTCTGCGTCTATCATTCCACGTAAGTCGATGTAATGATCGAATTGCTGTACCTGAACAGCACTAACAGCTACCAATTTAATATTGGCATTGTCCTTTGCATTGCTGTCTAACAAATTGATTTCTTCTTGTAATTTTTTGATGGCTGCTTCTGTTGCTGTTTTCTCGGCAGTTAATTTTTCTAAGGCAGCTTTTTTTGCAGTAAGTGAGCTGTTGCCATCTTTTCCTGCTTGGTTGCAAGATGCCAAAACAATGGAAATGGTAAGGGCGATGGAGAGCATTAATTTAAATGGTTGCATATGTTTGTTTTTGAAATGTATAGATGATTGTTTATGGTAAAGTTCCGGTTGCTTTTTGATAATCAATTTTGGCAATAATGGCATCGTACAAAGCGCCGTAATAATTGTTTTGAGCCACTTTGAATTCGGTTTGAGCGTTGTAAATTTCCATATTGCTGCCCAGTCCTTGTTCATATTTCAATTTTGTAGATTGATATACTTTATCTGCCAATGTCACATTTTCTTTTTGTATAGAAAGCGTTGCTAACGCACTCTTCATTTTTAGGTTTGCATTGTTCACCTCAAATTCGATGCCTTGTTCCAAACGCGTGATAGTATTTTTTAATTTACTCATTTCCATTTTTGCCTTTTGGATTTTTGCATTTCTCGCATTTCCATCAAATAGTGGCACCGACATTTTTACCCCAACCAAAGAAGTGGAAAACCAATCTCCCTTATCAAAAAAGTTGAAGGCATTTCTTTGTGCATTTTTCGAGTAGCTCCCAAATGCAACCAGTGTTGGATATTTGCTCAACTGATATCTTTTGATGTTGAACGCGCTCAATTTTAATGCAGATTGCAACAGTAGGTATTCTTTTCTGTTTTTAAATTCGATGCTGTCTTTTGCATTTACAATATTAATATCAGCTTCGTTTAAGCTATCCGTTAGGTTAAGAAGTTCTTTTTGCGGAAGATTGATGAGAAATTTCAAAGCTGCATTTCCAACTTCCAATTGGTTGTCGATTTTTTCTTTTTCTGTTCTTAAATTATTGAGTTGTACTTCAACTTTATCAACGTCTAATTTTTCAGCAAAGCCATTGCGGAAGATTTCTTTG
>CAIQHJ010000233.1 GCA_903871575.1 uncultured Bacteroidota bacterium | reverse complement strand
CCATTTCGTTTGAATTGTGCGCTAAACAAGGTTTCCGTGAAGCAGGTAGAAAAGCAAAACCAGTTTTACTTGAACCAATCATGAAAGTAGAAGTACTTACGCCAGACCAATACATGGGTGACGTAACGGGTGATTTGAACCGTCGTCGCGGTATGTTGGAAGGAATGGATAGCCGTCATGGCGTTCAGGTAATTAAAGCAAAAGTTCCTTTGAGCGAAATGTTTGGTTACGTAACACAATTGCGTTCATTGTCTAGTGGCCGCGCAACTTCAACAATGGAGTTCAGTCATTACGCACCTGCACCAACAAACGTTGCAGAAGAAGTAATTGCAAAATCAAAAGGCAAGATCAAAATTGATGATTAATATTTGATCTGATTATAGTTAAAATCCCCATTCATTTGAATGGGGATTTTTTTATCTCAGTTATTATGTAAAGCCAATTATGGCTGAGGAAATCTTGTTATAAAGTTGATGTTTTTTTAATGGCAGGATTAAAAAGTTCATCCAAAATACTGGCAAGTCGAATGCCGCCAACAACAAGCTGGTGCTTGATTACCTCAATGTTACTATCGATGTAATTTTTATCTAAATAATTGTTTTCAAAACTATACACTCGATCCAAATAAGACCTTGATTGATAAACCCATTTCAACTCGTTGATTTTACGCAATTCTGCAATTTCATCTTTAGGCATCTGTTTGTAAAAATTGATGCAAGTATCTAATTTGATTTGCTTGAATTCTAAAATCTGTGTATCCCACACACTATGCAGGTTGCCAGATACATATGGAGAGTTTACTTGAATGGTGTTTCCTCCTTTGTCAATTGCATAACCGGTGTGTAATGGTTGATGCAAATCGCCCACCAAATGAAAAATAAGCAACAATCTATTTTTGATTTCTTTTTTAGACATGCCAGTTTTCTCTCTTTCTCTAAGCTCAACGATAGCAGAATGAAGTACAGATAAAATATTTCTTTCGTTGGTAGGCACATATTTTTCACCTTTATCGATATCCATGTAATGCCATTTTCTCATAAAATTGTAATAGCTGTTGCTTCGCTCATTGTCCATCCAATTGGCCGCCTCCTCAATGGTCATATTGCCCAAATATTGTTTTACAATCTTCTGTGTCCCTTCATCTAAGATTGTAAATGCAACTTCAGCTACCAATTCATGACCTGTCCTTCCCCAAGCAAAAGCTTTTTGAGTAGATGAAATCAGAATGGCTGCAAAAACTAAACAGAAGGATATTTTTTTCATGAAATCGATTTTTGCAAATCTAAACTTATTCTGTGTGAAATCGAATATTAAGCAAACGTTACCAATTGGCAGTGGAAGCTATTTAAAACTAGTTTTTTCATGAAAAAAGTTTTACTTTGTAGGTCAATAACTATTTCAAGCTCATGATAAATCGCAAAGCGGCGTTGTTTTGTGTCTTAGCTATGATGGTGTTTTCCCTCAACCTCACAGCACAAGAAAAGACAATAACTCCTACAACCCCCATTCCAACTACAGACACTACTGTTACAGAAGAAGATAAAGAAAGTGTTTTAGACAATATACCTATTGTGTCATTAGATGAGAATGATGACCAGGATGGAAGTGCCCAAAATATTTCGGGTCAATTGAATTTGGGCAGAAATCCTTTCGTTAATGCCGCATCATTTAATTTCAATGTGGTTCGTTTCAGAATTAGAGGATACGATGCAGATCAGTTTAGCACCAATATGAATGGTGTATCCATGGAAAATCTCGACAACGGATTTACACCTTACGGTTTGTGGGGTGGATTAAATGATGTATTGAGAAATAGAATCAATATGAATGGTTTGCAATCCAACAAGTTTGCATTTGGCTCAATAGGCGGCGCTAACAATTTAGATACCAGAGCTTCAAAGCAGTGGAAACAAACAAAAATTGGATACGCAGCATCAAACAGAAACTATGTACATCGTTTTAGCTTCACACATTCTACAGGATTAAACGCAAAAGGATGGGCATTTAGTTTTTCTGGATCTCGCAGATGGGCAGATGAAGGCTTTACTGATGGAACATCTTATGATGGATGGTCGGGCTATTTGGGAATCGACAAAAAAATAAATGAAAGACATTTGATCTCATTTGTTGCATTTGCTACGCCAACAACCATAGGAAGACAAGGTTCTTCTGTTCAAGAAATGTTGGACATTGCTGGAACAAATTTTTATAATCCATATTGGGGCTATCAAAATGGAAGAAAAAGAAATTCGAGTATGGGTAAAACATTTCAACCCATAGGTATCCTCTCTCATGAGTGGAAAATTAAAGAGAAAACAACTTTAATGACCGCCGTTTCGTATATTAATGGCGAAAGAGGAACAACAGGATTGGATTGGTACAACGCACCTGATCCAAGACCAGACTACTACAGATATTTACCAAGTTATCAAACGGACCCCGCTATCAGACAACAGGTTTATGAGGCATTGAAAAATGACCCATCAAAAAGACAAATCAACTGGGATGCTTTATACAACGCGAATTATGGCAATTATGAAACCATACAAAATGCAAACGGCATCATTGGCAATACATACACCGGCAAAAGATCTTTGTACATTTTGGAAGAACGCGTTAACAATACCAGAAAGTACAATGCCAATACAACATTAAATACCAGCATCAACAAACACATCGATTTAACTGCAGGATTAAGTTATGAAAATCAAAAAAATCATTATTTCAAAAGAGTAAATGATTTGTTGGGTGGCGATTTTTATATGGATTTAAATCAATTTGCTGAAAGAGATTTTCCGTCTAATCCATATGCTGCTCAAAATGATGTAAACAATCCCAATAGAATTGTAAGGCAAGGAGATTTGGTTGGATACAATTATGACATCAATATTCAAAGAGCATCGGGTTGGGTTCAAACAAATGTAAAATTACATGCTGTTGATTTTTACATCGGAGCTGAACATTCTTACACCAGTTTTTCAAGAACCGGTAATGTGAAATCAGGATTGTTTTTAAATAATTCATATGGTAAATCTGCAGAACAGCAATTTTATAATTATGGAGTGAAAGCAGGCTTGACCTATAAAGTGGCCAAAATGAATTACCTCAGCATGAATGCCAGATATGAAACCAGAGCGCCATTTTTTGACAATGCATACTTAGCCCCAAGAACGCGTGATTTTGTTCAAGACAATTTGCGAAACGAACACATTTCCTCAATCGAAGCGGCTTACGCACTAATTTCACCGGTTGTAAAATTTAGAGCAACTGGTTACTACACAAAATTCGAGCATCAAACCAATGTATTGACTTTTTACAACGATCAATTGAGAACAGTTGTAAACTATGCATTGAGCAATATCGGTAAAACACATAAGGGTGTTGAATTGGGCACTGAAGTAATAATTTACAAAGGATTATCTGCAAACGCTGCAGCTGGAATTGGCAAGTTTACTTACGATACCAGACAATTGGCAACAGTTACAGCAGACAATAGTTCTACTTTACTTGCAAAAGACCAAATTATTTATTCTAAGAATTACAATGTACCCACACCACAACAAGCGTATAATTTGGGTTTAAATTATCGTTCACCTAAATATTGGTATGTGAATGTGAATTACAATTTCTTTGATGACATGTGGTTGGATTTTAATCCGGTTAGAAGAACAGATGCAGCAGTAAATGGCGTTGAACCCAATTCAGCATTGTGGCACGACATTTTAGATCAAGAGCAATTGAAACCACAGCAAACGTTAGATTTATTTGCCGGATACTCTTGGTTGATGAACAACAAATTTAAAGGACTAACCAAAAGGACATTTTTGATTTTCAATATCGGTGTGAATAATATCTTAAACAACACCAATATTGTTTCGGGTGGATTTGAACAGTTGCGATTTGACTATGCAGAAAAAAACATTGACAAATTCCCTGCGAAAAAATTCTATGCTTACGGAACAAACTTTTTAACCAGTATAACACTAAGATTCTAAAATAAAAAAGCTTTAAAATAAACATCATGAACAATACAGTAAAACAATTGATTGCAGCAATTATCGTAATGGGTGCAGTAATGACAATCACTTCTTGTAAAAAAACATTTGACGCGCCTCCTGGTCCTGGAGAAGTTAATATTGTTGCCAATACGAGTATAGAAGCATTGAAAACATACCATACCATTCCTGGTGTATATGATTTGATTTCAGAAGATGTGATCATTTCTGGAGTTGTTGTAGCGAATGACAAAAGCGGTAACTTTTACAAGCAATTATTTATACAAGACAGCACTGGTGCAATGCAGATTTTGGTTGATGCCTACAGTTTGTATGCAAGCTTCCCAGTAGGAAGAAAAGTGTATGTAAAATGTAAAGGCTTGACATTGACCGATTCATACAGCAACATGGTGTTGGGTTACAAAGCCATTATTGATGGATTGCCATCTATCGAAGGAATTCCAGGAGCTATGGTAAACGCACATTTGATAGGAGGCACATTGAATAATCCAGTAGTGCCTATTCCAGTAACCGTAGCGGATTTGGGAACAGGGTTAAACAACAGATACATCAATGCGTTGGTTAAATTAGAAGATTATGAGTTTGTTACTGCAGATACATCAAAAACATTTTCAGATACATCATCCTACAAAAGCACTGCAAACAGATTGGTTTCAAAAGGATGTGGAAATGCATTAACCCTTACCGTTAGAACCAGTGGATATGCAAATTTTGCGGGT
>CAIQHJ010000232.1 GCA_903871575.1 uncultured Bacteroidota bacterium | reverse complement strand
GTCCAATTTTTTATTTTTCAAATTTCATTGGCAACAAACAATCTTTGTTGTATTATTTTTTCTTGTCTGCATATAAATTGATGTTGAGTACAGATACGCAAATTTCCATTAGTGATCAATATCCAATGACCGTTTTTGGAAATCATCCCATCAAATGGATCCAAGATTTTATCGCCCCGTTTCATATTTTCATTAAATTAAATTTCGAAAGCTCCACCTTGCAAGCAGATAGTTTGTTTGGTAACGGAACAATAACTTTACATAGCCAACAAACCCAAAAGATCGGCTCTACCAAAAAAAGCATTTCAAACGCCAATATCACCATTGAAAACAACGAAATAAAATCAATTCAATTCAACAAACACAAATGTCAAATCAATATTTCATTTCAAAGTGTAGCATAGTTCTGCTTTTTTTAATATGCTGTTTTTGTGTCAACGTCAAGGGACAAGAGATCAACTTTGAAATGGCCGATTCGAAAAGCTTTGCACTCTACGAAAAACAAGATTGGCCTGCAGTGATTTCATTTGGCAAAGAAGCCATTGCTGCAGGGCAAGATTTTATTTTGTTGAGATTGAGAATTGGCTATGCTGCGTGGATGTTGCACAACTATTCAGAAGCCATTAAACAATACGACCAAGTATTGTTAAAAGACAAATACAATCAATCTGCAAGGTATTTCAGTTGGCTTTGTAGAATCAACCTCAATCAACCCGAACTGGCAAGCATACATCAAAAATATTTTTTTGATGAAACAATATCTACAATAAAAAAAACAAAAAAAAATCAACTAAAAACAGTTGCTATAGAAAGTGATTTTAAAAGCACAAACAGCATAAATAGAGGAAATGGCGTTTACTATAGATTGGCCGCATCCGCTCAATTGGGCTGGCATCTAAACATGCAGCAATCAATTGTTTCCTTTCAACAAACTATAAATGAACCGCAATTTGTAGAAATTGACCGCAACAATGACATACACATCAACCAAAAAGAATACTACAATCTTACCACTTATAACATTGATCATCATTGGCAAATAAAAGGCGCATATCATTTATTGTATACACCATTTAATAATTACATTTATTACAACCACATCGGCATGTTGGGATTAAAATATTTTGGAAACAAAGCCAATCTGCAGTTATCTTATGCTTCCGGTTTATTAACCGACACCATCATTCATCAAGTGGATGTAACAGCCGATTTTTTTCCGGTTGGAAATTTATCAATTTATGCAACAACCAATGCCAGTTTACAATTTCGAAATCAAAGCCAACAAATCAATCTGCAACAAACCATTGGCTGCATGTTGCATCCTAAGCTTTGGGTTGAAACGAATTTCACCATTGGGAAATTTAGCAATCGTTTGGAGCAAGATCTGCTATATGTATACAACGCAGTAGATCCCAACTTGACAAAAATAGGATTGCATGTTTATTATGCTGCCAATAAAAATTTGATATTTCAATTGGGCACCATCAACGAAAAAAGAACCTTGTACGGCTCTAACTATATTTTTAACCAACAAACATTAAACACAGGTATCACATGGAAATTTTAAAAAAATCATTCATTGCTTTTGCAATCATTTTTCAATCAATTGCAACTGTAGCCCAAACGGATGCAGCCATGCAAAACGACTTCAGTGAAAGTTATAGCTTAGAATACAATAAAAAATATACAGATGCTATTGCGGTTTTATCAAAATACAAATCAGATAATAGCTACGAGTTATCTGTTCGTTTGGGTTGGTTACAGTTTTCCAATAAAAATTACACACAGTCGATGCAGCTCTATCAAAGAGCCATTACACTAAAGCCCTATTCCATCGAAGCCAAATTGGGATTAATAAAACCCTTATCTGCATTAGAAAGCTGGGAGAAAGTGTTGCAACAATACGAAGACATTTTAAAAATAGATCAACAAAATTACACGGCTAATTATTGGGCGGGCGTTATCAACTACAACCGAAAAAAATATGAAGTTGCAGCAAAGTATTTTGAGCGCATTGTAAATCTCTACCCTTTTGATTATGACGCCAACCACATGATGGCATGGACTTGCTTGTTTGGCGGCAGAGCAAATGATGCCAAAACATTATTCAACAAAGCGTTACTAATTAAGCCAAGCGATACTTCTTGCTTAGAAGGATTGAGCAAATTGAAATAATAAAAATATCCAAAAACCAATTAAACGAATCCCATGAGCAGAAAGTTCTTGGGATTTTTTTTAATTCGCTATCCAAAAATTATTTTTAAAATTTACATCTGGAAGAACCTTGAGCTCATCAATGGCAACTGTTTTTAATTTTTCTGTTACAGGAATGTTGACTTCAAATTCTGCAGTATTGTTCCATATTTCAACAGGCAACCTCAACGAACCTTTTTTTCCTGAAGTTGTTTCATAAGTCAATACGACAGGCATCGCCATTCTTTG